>NZ_JBHXML010000113.1:0-21288 GCF_042720345.1 Kitasatospora sp. NPDC058478
GTCGTCGGTCGCCGATGCTCCGCATGGACTCCCTCCTCCGCCTTGCGATGCACGCACCCCAGCGCCGCCACGCCCGCCCTCCGGGCGGACGACGGGGGTTTGACGACACGCCCTAGGACCGACCCCGGCCGGACTTCGCCCGGATTTTCGCCCGGATTACTGAGCGACCGGGCCCGGGGAGTCGCACTCCCCGGGCCCTCGGACAAGCGGACGTCCGGACACCCGGACGGGTCAGGCCTGGCCCTCGGCCGCCTGCTCCTGCGCCACCTTGCGCTTCACCTCGGCCATGTCCAGCTTCCTGGCCTGGCCGATCAGGTCCTCGAACACCGACTCCGGCAGCGCACCGGCCTGCGAGAAGACGAGCACGCCCTCACGGACGATCGCCAGCGTGGGGATCGACTGGATCCCGAACGCGGAGGCCAGCTCCTGCTGCGCCTCGGTGTCCACCTTGGCGAAGACGAGGTCCGTGTGGCGCTCGGCCGCCTTCTCGTACACCGGGGCGAACTGGCGGCACGGCCCGCACCACCCGGCCCAGAAGTCGATGAAGACGAAGTCCTGGCCCTCCGGGCCCGGGACGATGTCGTCGAAGTTCTCCTTGGTCAGCTCGACCGTGCTGCTCATCTCGCGATTCCTTCCCTTCCGGAGGCGGCGCTACCGATCACGTGCTCGCGACAACCGTGCGCCCCGACGGGGTATTCCGGAGCCGCCCGCGCCGGGTAGCCGCCCGCGCCGGTAGCCACCTGGGCCGGTAGCCGCCCGCGCCGAGGCCGCCCGCGCCGCAGCCGTCCCCACCGGTTCAGCGCCCGGGCGCCGCTCACGGCGTGGAGCGGAAACCCCACGGGTGGGAGACCTGGTACGCCGCCAGCCGCTCGATCCGGGCCGGCCCCTGCACGCCGGGCCAGCGCGGGTTCGGCGTGCCGTCGCCGGTCAGGTGCTCCCGTCGCCAGATGCCGTTCCAGCCGACCCGCAGGGCGGGCTCGAAGCTGTGCCACCGTCCGCACGGGCACGGCTGCCGTACCCAGGCGCAGGTCCGGCAGAGTTCGGCCAGGCCGTGGCCGGTCGAGCGCGACAGCACCGGCCCCTCGTCCCCGCAGGCCGGGCAGCCGGGCAGTACGGCGCCGTCCAGCAGCGCGTTCTGCCGCCGGACGTAGTCGGGCAGCCGCAGCGGCGGGTGGAGGAAGGGGGCCGCCCGCCAGGCCGCGTCCGGTGCGCCCCACCAGGGGCGGTTCCACCACACCGGCTCGGTCGGTTGCCGCCGCCCGGCCCGCTTCTCCGCCCGGCGCCGCGCCTCGTACTCCCGCGCCCCGGCCAGCCACAGGACCCGCGCCTCGTGCAGCTCCTCCACGGCCCGCACCAGCGAGTCCGGGTCGGTCTCCATCAGCCGGGGCATCCGGGCGCTGAGCGTGAGGTGGTGGTAGGTGGCCCGGAAGCCGTACGGCGCGAAGCAGGTCAGGCAGGTCCGCAGGGCGTTGAGCCGCCGGCGCACCGGCAGCCGCTCGTCGTGCACCCGGGCCCGGTGGGTCAGGAAGCTGGTCACGGCTGCCCCGCGGCGACATCGAGGGCCGGCTGCATGCGTATCACCGGGCGATCATGCCGGACGGCCAGCCCGTCCGGCCAAGGCATTACCCCGCGTCCGCCGCGATCCGGGCCAGGACCCGGCCGCAGCGCCGGGCGAAGGCCCGCTGCGCGAGCGGCAGCAGCGGCCCCGCCAGCCGGGCGTACCGGGCGACCGGACGGCTGAAGGCGGTCACGCTGAACCAGACCGCCCCGTCCGCCTCCAGTTCGACCAGGAACGTTTCTTCGCCGCACGCCAGATGGCCGGCCCGGGTGCCGTAGGTGAAGCCGTACCGGTCCGGGCCGTCGACGGTGGCCAGCACCCGGTTGGGGGCGCCGGCCCGGAGCGGGCCGACGCCGATCGCGCAGTGCACGGCGACGCCGGGGGCGGCCCGGTCCGCGTCGGCGTCGATCCGCACGCCGGCCAGCCGGTGCATCCGCCAGCCGAGCAGGGCGGCCCCGGCCACCTCCAGGGCGGGGCGGCCCCGGCCGACGAGCGCCCGGTGCCGCAGGTGGCGGTACCCGCCGGGCAGGTGGCCGGTGGCGCTGGCGCCCTGCTCCGGGTAGCTGAGGTCGGTCATCGGTGGTCCTCCGTGGTGGTGATCCGGCGCCAGGCGAGCAGCGAGCAGAGCGCGAAGCCGAGCGCGTTGCCGACGCCGTGGGTGGCGGCCATCCAGGCCAGGGTGGGGTGGGGGAGCCCGGACGCCTGGCCGAGGGCCCACCACAGGGCGAGCAGCATGGTGAGGGCGAGGACGGCCGAGGAGGCGGTGAGCAGCCGGGCGGTGACCGGGTCGGCGGCGCGCGGCCGCAGGTCGCGCCAGGTGACCAGGCCGACCAGCCACATCCCGGTGGTGAGCACGCAGGCCCCGGCGAACTGGACCCAGGTGCCGAGGAAGTACCCGGCGAGCACCAGCAGCGTCCCGGCCGGCACGCTGAGCGCGGCGCAGCGGGCGGCGCCGGAACCCGCCCGGGTGCTGCGGCAGACCAGCCCGGCGACGAGGGCGGCGGTGAAGCCGGCGTAGTGGAAGTGCGGGACGGTCAGCGCCAGGACGTGCGGTTCGAAGCCGAACAGCGGGTAGCCGGAGCGCTCGGCGACCAGGGCGGTGCCGGCCACCGCGGGGGCGGCGAGCGCGGTGAGGACGGCGAGTTCGGCGGGCGCGAGCGAGCGGGTCCGGCGCAGCCGCAGCGGTGCGTGGAGGGCGACGGCCAGGGTGCCGAGCGCGTAGAGGGCGGCGCTGCCGGTGGCGAGGCCGCCGCGCGGGAGCCAGAGCGAGAGCGCGCCGGGGACGGCGGCGAGCGGCCAGAGCCGGCGGACGCGGGCGAGGCCGGGTTCGCCGATCAGGGCGAGGCCGAGCGGGACGACGGCGCCCATGCCGAGCAGGACCAGCAGGTTCACCAGCTCCGTCGTGCCCTTGCCCATGCCGGAAGCACCTCCTTGAACGTGTTCAAACCTTGGTCGTGGACGACTCTACGCCGCAGAGTTGAACGCGTTCAACTTGCTTCTGGTCCGCCTGCCCTGGTGTTCACGGTGGGTGCGGCGCACTCTGGAGGAGTAACCGGAGGAGTAATCGATGGAGGTGATCCGCCATGCAGACTCTGGTCGGTTGGCACATCGAGATGGAGTTCCACGAGGACGGCCCGCGCACGACCGCCGCGGCCATGCTGCGGCTGCGCGACGGCAGGGAACTACGGGCCCACGGCTACAGCAGCCGCCACCCCTCGGACCCGGAACAGCTGCGGGTCGGCGAGGAGATCGCGGGGGCCAGAGCCCTCAACGACCTGGCCTCGCAGCTGCTCACCAAGGCCCACGGCGAGATCCAGGAGGTCAGCCCGGTCCCGACCCACCCGCTGACGTGAGCGCCCCGCACCCGGACGGCGGCCACGCCGGCGGCCGGGCGCACCGTCCGCGCATCCCGCTGATCTGCCCGCGCTGCGGGCACGAACAGCGGGTCGTGCCCGGCGGCCCCGACCGGTCGGTCAGGGTCGTGCACGTGGCGACGGGCCGGGAGGCGTGCGAACCCGGGGACCTGGCGAAGGCGCCGGACGACGGGCCCTGAGAGCGGTCCCCGGCAGCGCGAACGCTTCGCCACACGAACGGCGCCGGGGGCCGGGCACGTCCGTGCCCGGCCCCCGGCCCTCGGCGCCACCAGGTCGCCCGACGGAGTCAGTTGACGCAGTACGTCGTCGGCAGCTGCCACTCGGGCCCGACCAGCCGCTGCTCCAGCTCGTTGAGCGTGATCCGGATGCCGACCGTCCCGGCCAGCCCGACCCGGAACCGGCTGCGGGCCAGCACGATCAGCGCCGTCAGGCCGTACTTGTTGATCAGCGAGGTGCGGTAGCGGGCGGTGTCGTCCGGGTCGCAGAGCCGTGCGCGGGCCGGCACCGGGCGTCCGGTCGGGCGCCCGTGGGCGTCGCACGGGCCGACCAGCACCCGGGGGTGGCGCCGGATCCGTTCGGCCTCCCCGGAGTGGGCCGGGGTCCAGACGCCGAGCGCGGTGCCGTCGGGCACCACCCAGATCTGCGAGTCCTGGCGGGTGCCGTCCTCGCCGAAGGTGGTGAGCAGGAGGTATCTGTTGTCGGCGAGCTGGTCGGATCGGTCGTGCATCTGTCCTCCCTCTGGCGTGGGGGCCGGGGCCGCGGGTCAGTGCCCGTGGCCCTCGGTGATCTCGCGGCACTCCTCGGCGGCGGGCTCGGCGATCCGGGCGTGTTCGCCGTGGAATCCGCGGGACAGCCGGGCGCGGGTGCGGCTGAGCACGCCCGCGCTCCGGGCGACTCCATTCTCGTCGACGGGGGCCGGCAGTTCGAGGGGGCGGGGCTGCTCGTGTGCGGTGAGCCGGTGCAGTTCGGCGGGCGCGAGCCCGGCGTGCACCTCGGTGAACTCGCCGTGCGGCAGGCGCCTGACGACGCCGGTCTCGCGTCCGTGCAGCACCTTGTCGCGGTCGCGGCGCTGGAGGCCGAGGCACCAGCGCTTGGTGATGACGAAGACGGCCACCGGGACGGCGAAGAAGCCGATCCGCACCGCGTAGGTGATGGCGTTGAGCGACAGGTACAGATGGGTGGCGATGAGGTCGTTGCCGCCGCCGGCCAGCATCACCAGGTAGAGGCTGATCCAGGCGGCACCGAGCGCGGTGCGGACGGGCGCGTTGCGCGGCCGGTCCAGCAGGTGGTGTTCGCGCTTGTCGTCGGTCACCCAGCTCTCGATGAACGGGTGGACCGCGATCGCGCCGAGGATCACCGGGAACAGCGTGAACGGGATCAGCACGCCGAGGTTGAGGGTGTGCCCCCAGAGCCCGACCTCCCAGCCGGGCATCACCCGGATCAGGCCCTCGGCGAAGCCCATGTACCAGTCGGGCTGGGCGTCGGTGGAGACCTGGTCGGGGCGGTACGGGCCGTACGCCCAGATCGGGTTGATGGTGGCGACGGCGGACATCAGCGCGACGATGCCGAAGACCAGGAAGAAGAACCCGCCGGCCTTGGCCAGGTAGACCGGCATCAGCGGCATGCCGACGACGTTCTTCTCGGTCTTGCCCGGGCCCGCCCACTGGGTGTGCTTGTGGTGGAAGACCAGGATCAGGTGCGCCACCAGCAGGCCGAGCATGATGCCGGGCACGAGCAGCACGTGGACGGTGAAGAACCGCGGGATGATGTCGTGTCCGGGGAACTCGCCACCGAACAGGAACATCTGGACGTAGGTGCCGACCAGCGGGATGGCCAGTACCACGCCCTCGATGAACCGGATGCCGGTGCCGGAGAGCAGGTCGTCCGGGAGCGAGTAGCCGAAGAAGCCGTCCAGCATGCCGAGGAAGAGCAGCAGGAAGCCGAAGACCCAGTTGACCTCGCGCGGCTTGCGGAACGCACCGGTGAAGAAGACCCGCATCATGTGCACGAACATGGCCGCGACGAAGACGACGGCGGCCCAGTGGTGGATCTGCCGGATCAGCAGCCCGCCGCGGACCTCGAAGCTGATGTCCACCGTGGAGGCGTAGGCCTGCGACATGGGCACGCCCTTGAGCGGGACGTACGAGCCGTCGTAGATCACCTCGCCCATGGAGGGCTTGAAGAACAGGGTCAGCCAGACGCCGGTCAGGATGATGATCAGGAAGGTGTACAGGCAGATCTCGCCCAGCATGAAGGACCAGTGGTCCGGGAAGATCTTGCGCAGGTTGGCCCTGGCCAGGGTGTGGATCCCCAGCCGGCCATCCGCCCAGTCGACGGCCCGCCGCCCCCGTCCTGGGTTCTGATTCCGGGTCATGTGCACGCACCTCAGTCGGAAGGAAGTGGGGATCATTCCCCGCTTCTCGCTGAGGTCACCATAATCGGGGAGTGATCCCCACTTCTACCCGGGGCGGCTGTGATCCAGACCCGGAACCGCAGACCCGGAACCGCAGACCCCGAAGCGGCGCCGACGCCGACGGTCGGCCCCGGAACCGCCGGCCCCGGAAACGGCGAGCGGCCGCCCGCGCTGTCCGGCGGTCCGGTGGGCGTCATCGTTGGCCACTCCTCGAAGGAGTTGAGCCACGACGCGCAGCCCACCATCGACTACAGCGTCGGAACCAACTTTGGTTGGGCCGAGTCGATGGACCCGGTGCTCCTGGGGGTGTCCGTGACGCAGGCGACGCATACGACGATGGGAGGACGGCGACCAAGACGTGGGGGACCGTCTACGTCAGCAACTGGGCCCCGGTCCTCTACCAACCCGGGGCACCGGTGCAGGACATCAGGGAGCCGTAGCAGTGCTGGACCGATCGTGACCCAGCACCGCTTCACAGGGGGTCGAAGGAGGGGAATGAGCTGCGCGAGGGGTATCTCCGGGAAGCTTCGCGCCGTTGTCGCGGGTTTGGCGTTCAGCGCCTGCGCGTGCACCACGGTGTCCGGGCAGACCGGCACCGGCGTCGGGGCGACTCCCGCGCCGACGGTGTCGGACCGGTCCGGCCAGATGACGCAGTTGATTCTGCAAACGGCCAAGGAGAGAGGGACAGCGCCTGCCGGTGACACGTTCACGGAGCTTCGGTTCAGCAACGGCTACGGGCCGGAGCTGATCTGGCAGGCGGAGAAGACCGGTGACATCTGTACGGCTTCGGATCGGGTGCTGTCCCGAGGCTGCGTGCCGCTCGCGGAGATTGCCAAGCGGCCGACGCCAGGAGTCGGCACCTTCATCGGTGCCAGCCTGTTCGAAGGCAACTGGTCGGTGCTGTTGATGGCCAACGGTGAAACGGTCGATCGCCTCTCGTGTCAGGGGCGGGACTTCCCGGTCCAGGCCGGGTACTCGATTCCCGTGGACGGCGTGCTCCACACCGTCTACACCGTCGCCATCCCCAGGAACCTCCAGGGCCAGTACCGGGTGGCCGTCCAGCGGGACGGTCAGTCTGCCGAGGAACGACTCGACATCAACATGGAGGAGAACTACGGCAACGCCGCTGTGCAGTGCTGAGCGGCCGACCGTGACCCTGCGGTGCCCCGCCTCCCAGCCCGGGAGGCGGGGCACCGCCTTGTCGTCTGCCGGGTGGGGGTGGGGCCAACGCGCCCGGCCCCGGAAACGGCGAGCGGTCCGCCCGGCGCCCCAGGAAGGGGACACCGGACGGGCCGCGTACGCACCCGAGTAACCCGCAGGCGTCAGTGCACCATCACCGGCACCTCGTCGTTCTTCGCCGCACCGGCGCCCGAAGCCGACGCCGCGTCCGGGCGACCGGCGTTCACGAGGGTGAAGGCGATCGCGGAGGCCGCCACCAGGATCCCGAAGGACACCCAGATCGCGGTCGTGAAGCCGTGCACCATGCCCTGGAACTGCAGGGCCTGGGCGGCCGCCGGCGACGTGGCCGCCGCGGCGGTCGCGTGCGAGGCCAGCCAACTGGTGGTGGCGCTGGCCGCGATGGTGTTCAGCAGCGCGGTGCCGATGGCGCCGCCGACCTGCTGCGAGGTGTTGACCATCGCCGAGGCGACGCCCGCGTCGCGCGGCTGGACGCCGTGCGTGGCCAGGCTCATCGCCGGCATGAACGCGGTGCCCATGCCGAGGCCCATCAGGACCAGGCCGGGCAGGATCAGCATCGGGTAGGAGGTGTCCAGACCGATGTTGCTCAGCAGCAGCATGCCGATCGAGGCGACCAGGAAGCCGGGGGCCATCAGGAACCGCGCCGGGACGCGGGTCATCAGCCGGGCGCCGATCTGGGTCGAGCCGGTGATCATGCCCGCCACCATCGGCAGGAACGCGACGCCGGTCAGCACCGGGCTGTAGCCGCGCACGAGCTGCAGGTAGTAGGTCAGGAACAGGAACAGGCCGAACATGCCGATCACGGCCAGGCCGAGCGACAGGTACACCCCGCCGCGGTTGCGGTCCAGCACCACGCGCAGCGGCAGCAGCGGGGCCTTGACCCGGCGCTCCACCAGGACGAACGCGGTCAGCAGCACGACGGCCGCGACGAACAGCGCCAGCGTGCTGGCGGCCATCCAGCCGCTGGACTCGGCGCGGGTGAAGCCGTACACCAGCGAGACCAGGCCGGTGGTCACCAGCAGCACGCCGGGGACGTCCAGCCGGTTGCGGTTGCGGCCCTCGGCGGGCTCGCGGATCACCAGGACGGCGCCCGCGGCGGCGACGATGGCGAACGGGACGTTGACGAAGAAGGTCCAGCGCCAGTTCATGTACTCGGTCAGCAGGCCGCCGAGGATCAGGCCGATCGCGCCACCGCCACCGGCGATCGCGCCGTAGATGCCGAAGGCCTTGGCGCGCTCCTTGGCCTCGGTGAAGGTCACCGCCAGCAGCGACAGCGCGGCCGGGGCGAGCAGCGCGCCGAACACGCCCTGGAGGGCGCGGGCGCCGAGCAGCATCGCGGTGTTGGCCGCGGCGCCGCCGAGCGCGGAGGCGAGTGCGAAGCCGGCCAGGCCGACCACGAAGGTCCGCTTGCGGCCCCAGAGGTCCGCGATCCGGCCGCCGAACAGCAGCAGGCCGCCGAAGGCCAGCGCGTAGGCGGTGATCACCCACTGGCGGTTGCCGTCGGAGATGCCCAGGTCCCGCTGGGCGGACGGCAGGGCGATGTTCACGATGGTGGCGTCCAGGACGACCATCAGCTGGGCGAGGCCGATGAATATCAGCGCCTTCCAGCGCCGGGGATCGGGCAGCGTCGCCGCTCGGGCGTCGGTTTCAGGCATGGGGGTACTCACTTCAGGGTGCGTGGCGTGCGACAGGGTTCGACCGCCGTACGGGGACGGCTGGTCGCCGTACGGGGGCGTGCGTCGGTGCGTGGCGTGCGGGGATCGGCTCCTGGCGGGCCGGTGGTCGGCGCGGTCCGGAGGGCGGGTCGGTCGGTCGGGGTGCCGCTGGTGGGTCAGTGGTGGGGTTGGAAGTCCTCGAAGGTCGCGGCCCGGCCGGGCAGCACCGAACGGGCCGGCGTGCGCAGCCCGTCCAGGAACAGCTGCAGGTGCCGGTGGACGAAGTCGTCGAGCAGCTGGCAGGACGTCCCCGGCAGCGGCCGGGTCAGCTGGCTGATCGCGATGAACAGGTCTCCGTGGTCGACGTCCGCCCGCAGCTCACCCGCCGCCCGGGCGCGCTCCATCAGACCGCTCACGGCGGCCGTCAGGCGCTCGCGGGCCTCGGTGAGGTCCGGGTCGAACGGGTCGACGTGGCTGGTGAACATCGGGCAGAGCGCGCCGAGCTTCTCCGCGACGGTCGCGTGCGCGAACCGCTGCAGGGCGTCGAACGGGACGCCGTCAGGGGCGTCCGCCTCGACCGTCGCCGTCTCGGCGAGGGCCAGGATACGGCTCTTGACGAGCAGCGCCACCTCGCGGACCAGCGCCGAGCGGTCCGGGAAGTTCCGGTACAGCGTGGCGTTGCCGACCCCGGCCCGCTTCGCGATCTCGTCCAGCGGCACGTCCGCGCCGTGCTCGACGAAGGCGTCGCGAGCCGCCAGGACGATCCGCTCCCGGTTGCGGGTCGCGTCAGCGCGCAGCTTGGGCGCACGGACGCTCTCCACGGGTCGGACCGGCTCGGTGGCGGCGGTGGTCACGGCGACTGCTCCTTCAGGATACCGGGGAAGTTCTCCCCGCTTCTGCCTACGAAAGACCAAACGGGGATTCCCTCCCCGGAAATTTCGCCTTTCGCTGTGACCTGGGTCACATTTCCCGTGCCACTCTTCCGAGCCACCCGCAACGAGCCCCCGGTCCGGACCGGCGCTGTCTGATCGTGGCTCTACGGTCACAGGCATGAGCCCCGACCCAGGAATGAGCGTCGAGATCGACGGCCCCGACCGACCGCAGTTGCTGACCGAAGAATTCGAGGAACTCGCCCGGCTCGCAGCCCGCACGATCGAAGGAGTCCGGTTGGAGTTCCTCAACGGGAGGCTGGGAGTCAAGCCCCTGCGGGACGGCAGCCACGGCCGGGTCCTCGAATGGCTGGTCCGCAGCTGCCTCCAGGCGCGGCCTGAGCTCTGGCTGCACAGCCATGGCCTGAGGGTCCAGGGTGCCCGAGGCGGCCGCGCGCACCCCGACGGCATGCTGGCGCCCTCCGAGGCCCTCACCGGGCAGGGGGAGTGGGTGGGCGCGGACGAGGCGCTGATGGTTGCCGAAGTCACCTCTTACGAATCCGTGGCCGACCATCGCGTCCGCGTCGAGAAGCCGCGCGCCTACGCCGAGACCGGCATCCCCGTCTACCTGTTGATCGACCGCGACTCCGCCGAGGTCACCGTCTACAGCCAGCCCGACGGCGTCCGTTACGAGACCGCGCAGATCCTCCCGTTCGGCAAGACCGTCCACCTCCCCGAGCCGGTGGGGATCTCGCTGGACACCGAGCCGCTCAAGAACTGGGTGCGCTGATCCCGGCCATGCCTCCCGGAACGCGCTACGCCCGTCGGATCAGGGCCTCCCTTTCGGATCACGTCGGGCGCGCGACGCCGGAGCACGCACCTCGCCGCGTTGTCGTCGGTCGCCGATGGCCCCCAGCCTTCGGCCGGGAGGTGCCCCCACCGCATGGACTCCCTCCTCCGCCTTGCGATGCACGCACTCCGACGCCGCGCGCTGATCCGACGTGATCCGAAAGGGAGGCCCTAGGCTGTGGGCGTCCCGGGCGGCCGGTGGGTCGTGGGAGTCGGGAGGGGCCCGGCGGCCGGGGGGCGAGGAGGTCCGCGATGGGCAGCGGTGAGACCGCCAAGGTGCGCTGCGTGGCGGCCGTTCCGTGCTGGGTGAGCCTGACGGCCCGGGACCTGGAGGGGGCGAAGGCGTTCTACGGGCCGCTGCTCGGCTGGGAGTTCGAGCCGGCGCCGGACCGCTTCGGCCCGTACCTGCACGCGGTGACCGGCGGGGAGGCGGTGGCCGGGCTGGGGGTCGCGGGCAGCGACTGGGCGATGCCGGTGGCGTGGACCAGCTACTTCGGTACGGAGAGCGCGGACGAGGCCGCCGACGCGGTGCGCGAGCGCGGCGCGACCCTGGCGGTGGGCCCGCTGGCCTTCGACGCCGGGCGGGTGGCCTTCGCGGCGGACCCGGCCGGGGCGGTGTTCGGCATCTGGGAGGGCCCGCTGGGCCGGGCCCGGCGGCTGGACCTGCCGGGCGCGCCGGTCTGGATCGAGCTGCGCACGCCGGACCCGTTCGCGGCGGCGCTGTTCTACGGGCAGGTGTTCCGCTGGGACGGCCGTGACCCGGAGCGGTTCGACGTCCGCTGGGAGCACGACCGGGTGGTGCTGCGGGCGGAGGGCCATAGCGTCGCCGCGCTGGCGAGGGAGCAGGCGGGCGGTGCGGCGGGGCTGCCGCCGCACTGGGAGGTGTCCTTCGCCGTCCCGGACGCCGACCGGGCGCTGGCCCGGGCCGTGGAGCTGGGCGGTTCGGCGGTGGGGGCCGCCTTCGACTCCCCGTACGGGCGGGTGGCCCGGTTGCAGGACCGGGAGGGCGGCCGCTTCGCGGTGATCAGCCCGAAGAACTGAGGCTCACGACCCCGCTGCGCCCGTTTCGGCGGGCCCCGCGTCCTCGGCGGTTTCCGCGCGTTCGGCCCGCAGCCGGTCGCCGAGCGCGGCGCGGGCGGTGGCGGGCAGGGCCTTGCGGGCGGCCGGGAAGAGCTGCTTCTCCTCGACGGCGAGGTGGCGCCGCAGGGTGTCGGCGAGGCCGCGCAGCAGGGTGTCGAAGGCCGGGTCGGCCGGGCCGAGGCCCTGGAGGTCGGAGAGGTACTGCCCGATCGCCAGGTGCTCGTGGATGCTGCCGAACACCAGCGCCCCGCCGTCCGGCACGTCGTGCTGCACGAGTGGGAAGAGGTGTTCCTCCTCGGCCGCGCAGTGGGTGAACAGCAGGTCGGTCAGCCGGGCCAGCAGGTCGGTGCGCTCGGCGGCGCCGGCGGGCGTCCGTTCGATCCGGTCGAGCAGCTCGGTGACCGCCCGGTGGTCGGCGGTGAACTCGCCGAGGATGTCCGGCCTGCGGCTCATGGCGTGCCCGCCTCTCGCACGGATCGTGGCCCCCGCTCCTTCCAGTATCCGGCGTCGGGCACCACGCCGGTCGCCGCAGGTCAGGGCCGCTCGCGCCACGCCGGCCGCCGGAGATCAGGCCGGTCGCGCCGCACCCCAGCCGCGCCGCACCCCAGCCGTGTCAGGGCCGGTCGCGCCGCCCGGTGAGGGCGAGCAGGCGGGTCTGCGGGCCGGCGTCGTCGGGGACGGGCAGGGGCGGGTCGAACAGGCCGCTCCCGGAGAGGTCCCCGTAGCCGGCGAACTCGCCGAGGGCGAAGTCGACGAGTTCCGCCGGGAGCCGGGTGTGCCGTCCGATGGCTTCGGCGAGGTCCCAGCTGTGGATGACGAGGTCGGTGGTGAGCTGGTCCAGGTAGTACTGCCCGGAGACGTCCCCGAAGGAGAGGTGGACGGTGAGTCCGGTGGCGCCGGGGACGGCGAAGGCGTCCCGGGCGGCGTCGGCGGCTTCCGTCCAGGCGGTGACCGGGTCGTCGCCGAGGACGTCGCCGTCGAAGCGGCCGCCGACTTCGGAGATGGTGGCGCCCATCAGCAGTTCGGGGATCCACAGCTGTTCGCCGGCGAGGTGGTTGACGAGTTCGCGGACGGACCAGTCGGCGCACGGGGTGGGGGCGTCCCACTGGCGGGGGGTGGTCAGCCGGACGCGTTCGCCGAAGGCGGCGAGGGCTTCGGGGTAGGGCGTGCCGGGTGTCGCGGTCCGCCGGTGCTGCCTGCGTTGGGCCATGTCTCCACCCTGCCCCGGGCGGGGTCGGGCCCGCGAGTTGTCCACGACCCGTCAGTTGTTCAAATTCGAACTCCAAGGTACGGTCGAGGAGTGGCCGGTTCAAATTTGAACAACAGCCGCGGGATGACCCGCCCGGCCGCGCCACCACACCCCTACGACCGATCCCGATCGATGGAGACGCGCATGCCGAGCAGCAGCCCGAGCACGACCGCCCCCACCACCACCGTCCTCCCGGGCCGGGTGACCCCCGACTCCGTGACGACCTCCCCGCACGCCTACGACGCCGGACTCCTGCTCCTGCGTCTGGCCCTCGGCCTGACGATGGCCGCGCACGGCAGCCAGAAGCTGTTCGGCTGGTTCGGCGGCGGCGGGATCGACGGCACCGGTCAGTTCTTCACCATGAGCGGTTACCCGGCGGGCAACGCCATGGCCGTGGTCGCCGGCCTCACCGAGACGCTCGGCGGACTCGCCCTCGCCGTCGGCCTGCTGACCCCGCTGGCGGGTGCCGCGATCGTCGGCACGATGGTCAACGCGATCGCCGTCACCTGGGGCGGCGGATTCTTCGCCCCGAAGGGCAGCGAGTACGAGCTGCTGCTCACGGCGGGTGCCGCCGCGCTCGCCCTGACCGGTCCGGGCCGCTACGCCGTGGACCGCTTCCTCCCGGTGCTGCGCGCCCACCGGCTGGCGTACGGCGCGGCGGCGGTCCTGGTCGGCCTGGTGACGGCGGGCGTGATCCTGCTGCTGCGGAAGTAGCCGAGCGGGGCGTCAACCCCCAAGCGCAGGGGCCGTGCCGGCGATTCGCCGGCACGGCCCCTGCGTCGTTCCTCCGCGAATCGCTCACAGGAGCGGGGCTATCCAACGTCATGTGATGTGTGCCATGGTACATGTCACACTCCCCACCGTGTGCACGACGGAACCGCCCACGAGGCGCCGTCGCCAACGGTCCTCACCACCCCACCGGCCGCACCCCCAATGCGGCCGACGACGGCCCGGAGGCCCCCACGTGAGTTCCGCGCGTCTGCTGCGACTCCCGCAGCTGGCAAGGCTGTTAGTACTCGCCCTGACCATGTTCCTGACGATCGGCCTGTTCGCCCCACAGAGCAAGGCCGCCCCCGCCGCCGTCCCCGGCGGCGCGTCCGCCCCCACCACCCCCGCCGGACCGGCGCCGCAGCCCGCCGTCGGCGCCCCCGAACGCGGCCACACCGACCGGCAGTTCGCCTCTGCCGACCAGCGGGCCCCGCTCCCGCTCGACACCCGGCCGGCCGAGGCCCGGCCGACCGCCAAGGCCTTCTCCCTCGGCGCGGCGGCCGCACAGCCCTGCAACGTCGGCGACTTCACCGGCCGGACGGGCGGCGACCTGGTCCAGCACATCAAGGCCGCCGACATCCAGTGCATCAACGGGCTCTTCCAGCTCACCGGCGCGGACGCGAGGGGCGCGTTCCGTGAGGAGCAGATGACCACCGTGGCGTACGCGCTGCGCGACGCGTCCGGCAGCTACCCGGGCGACAACTCGACCTCCGTCGAGCAACTGGTGCTGTACCTGCGCGCCGGGTACTTCGCGCAGTGGTACCACAAGGACGACGTCGGCACCTACGGCACCGCCCTCCAGACGGCGATCCGTTCCGGGCTGGACGCCTTCTTCGGCGGCGCGCACGTGCGGGACGTCGCCGCGGGCAACGCACCAATCCTGGGCGAGGCCGTCACCCTGATCGACAGCGCGCAGGAGAACATCCGCTACCTCCCGGTGGTCAAGCAGCTGCTGAACGACTACAGCAGCGCCACCTGGAACCCGGCCGGCATGGCCTGGGCGGTGAACCCGGTCTTCACGGTGCTGTTCCGCGGCCACCAGGTGACCGGCTTCGACGCGGCGGTCGAGGCCGACCCGAGCGTGCTCGACGCGCTGTCCGGCTTCGCGACCCGCAACAACGACCAGCTCGGTGGCGACTTCGGCGTGCTGGTCTACAACGCGGCCAAGGAGCTGACCCGCTTCCTGAAGGACGCGGCGCTCCAGCCCAAGGTCCGTCCGCTCGCCAAGTCGCTGGTCGCGCAGTCCGCGCCGAACGGTCGCACCGTCTACCAGTGGGCCGCGGTCGCGGACGGGGTCGGCTACTACGACGCCGCCAACTGCGCCTACTACGGCACCTGCAACGCCTCCGACCAGCTCAAGGCGGGCGTGCTGACGGTCAGCTACACCTGCAGCCCGAGCATCAAGCTGATCGCCCAGGCGCTGGACAACACCCAGCTGGGCACCGCCTGCACCAGCCTCACCGGCCAGGACGCGTACTTCCACTCGGTGGTGCGCGACAACGGCCCGGTCAAGGACGACAGCAACACCACGATCGAGGTGGTGGTCTTCCACTCCTCCCTGGACTACCAGGTGCTGGCCGCGGCCATCTACGGCATCGACACCAACAACGGCGGCATGTACCTGGAGGGCGACCCGGCCAAGGCCGGCAACCAGCCGCGCTTCCTCTGCTACGAGGCCGAGTGGGCCCGCCCGTCGTTCGAGATCTGGAACCTCAACCACGAGTACACCCACTACCTCGACGGCCGGTTCGACATGTACGGCGACTTCAACGCCGGCATGACCACCCCGACCGTCTGGTGGGTCGAGGGCTTCGCCGAGTACATCTCGTACTCGTACCGCAAGGTGACCAACGACGCCGCCATCGCGGCGGCCGCCCGGCACACCTACAAGCTGAGCGACCTCTTCGACACCGCCTACGGTGACCAGGACCGGGTCTACCGCTGGGGCTACCTCGCCGTCCGCTACATGCTGGAGCAGCACCGCGGCGACCTGGACTCCGTCCTCGCCAAGTACCGGGCGGGCGACTGGGCCGGCGCCCGCACCCTGCTCAAGACCACCATCGGCACCCGCTACGACGCCGGCTTCGACAGCTGGCTGACGGCGTGCGCCAACGGCGCCTGCGCCTCCGGGGGCGGCACGCCCACCCAGCCGCAGCTGCCGGAGTGCGCCGGCACCGACATCCGCAAGCTGGACGCCAACTGCGCCCGCAGCAACATCGCGGCGACCACCGGCAACTACGCGCACTTCTACCTCCTGGTGCCGGCCGGCACCAAGCAGGTGAAGGTCACCACCAGCGGCGGCACCGGCAACGGCGACCTCTACTACAACCCGGCCTCCTGGGCGTACACCGACGCCAGCACGGCGCACTCGTCGGGTCCGGACAACTCCGAGACCCTGACGATCACCAACCCGCCGGCCGGCTACGTCTACTTCAGCCTCTACGCCCAGCAGGGCTTCAGCGGGGTGACCGTCACGAGCGAACTCTGACCGGACGCTCGTCGAGCGACCGAAACACGGACAGGTGACCGCCCCGGCGGAGCGCTTCGGCGCCCCGCCGGGGCGGGTCCGTTCCCGCTGGCGGCTACTCGCCGATCCGGACCAGCGCCAGGGTGATGTTGTCCGGCCCGCCGGCCGCGATCGCCGCCTTCCAGAGCTCGAACGCGGCCCTCCCGTCGGCGCGGTCGGAGCCGTCGTGCGGCCGGGCGAGCAGCGCGGCCAGCTCCTCCTCCGGCACCGGGTCGGTCAGGCCGTCGCTGCACACCAGGTAGCGGTCGCCGGCGGCCAGCGGTGCGGCGCGCACGTGCGGTTCGACGAAGGTCAGCCCGAGCGAGCCGCCCAGGGTCTGGGTGACCACCGAGGTGGTGCGCCGGCCGGGCGGCAGCGGCGGGCTGTCGTCCACGCTCACCCGGTGCAGCCCGTCCGGGGTGACCTGGTAGACCCGGCTGTCGCCCACGTTGAAGGCCACCGCCCGGCCGGGCAGCAGCACCAGGCCGGCCACCGTGGTGCCCATCGCGGCCAGCTCGGGTTCGCCGGCGGCGGCCGCGTACACCGCCCGGTTGCAGTCCTGGAGTTCCTCCCGGACGGCCTCCTCGCTGTCCAGTCCGGCGCCGTCGGCGGCCAGTCGGCGGGCCACCAGGGCGCTGGCGACCTCGCCGCCGGGGTGGCCGCCCAGGCCGTCCGCCACGGCGACCACGCAGGGCGGGCCGAGCGGGAACAGCAGGGTCTGCGGGTTGCCGGTCACGGTGGCGCAGAGTGTCCACGGCCCGACCGTGAGGCTGTCCTCGTTGTGCTGGCGCACCAGGCCCTCGTGGCTCAGCGCGCTCACCGCGATGTACGTCGCCATCGGTTCGCCGCCCTTCCGGAGCTCCTCCCCCAAGTGTGGGCGGGAATAACGATCCGCACCCGGGTGCTAAGGTGGTTGAAAGTTTAACGATCCGCCCCGAGAACCCCGTGCGCCCCGAGCGCCCGGGCGAGGGGCCGACCTGGAGTGTGGTGAGCAGCATGCAGTTCGGAATCTTCACCGTCGGCGACGTCACCCCCGACCCGACCACCGGCCGCACCCCGAGCGAGCACGAGCGGATCAAGGCCATGGTGGCCATCGCGCGCAAGGCCGAGGAGGTCGGCCTCGACGTCTTCGCGACCGGCGAGCACCACAACCCGCCGTTCGTCCCGTCCTCGCCGACGACCATGCTCGGCTACATCGCCGCGCAGACCGACCGCATCATCCTCTCCACCTCGACCACGCTGATCACCACCAACGACCCGGTGAAGATCGCCGAGGACTTCGCGATGCTCCAGCACCTCGCCGACGGCCGGGTGGACCTCATGATGGGCCGCGGCAACACCGGCCCGGTCTACCCGTGGTTCGGCAAGGACATCCGCCAGGGCATCCCGCTCGCGATCGAGAACTACGCGCTGCTGCACCAGCTCTGGCGCGAGGAGGTGGTGGACTGGCAGGGCCGCTTCCGCACCCCGCTGCAGTCCTTCACCTCCACCCCGCGCCCGCTGGACGGCGTCGCGCCGTTCGTCTGGCACGGCTCGATCCGCAGCCCGGAGATCGCCGAGCAGGCCGCCTACTACGGGGACGGCTTCTTCGCGAACAACATCTTCTGGCCCAAGGAGCACTTCCAGAAGCTGGTCGACCTCTACCGCGAGCGCTACGCCCACTACGGCCACGGCACGCCCGAGCAGGCGTACGTCGGCCTCGGCGGGCAGGTGTTCATGCGGCGCAACTCGCAGGACGCGGTGCGGGAGTTCCGCCCGTACTTCGACAACGCGCCGGTGTACGGGCACGGGCCCTCGCTGGAGGAGTTCACCGAGCAGACCCCGCTGACCGTGGGCAGCCCGCAGGAGGTCATCGAGAAGACGCTGGCCTTCCGCGAGTCCTTCGGCGACTACCAGCGCCAGCTGTTCCTGATGGACCACGCCGGCCTGCCGCTGAAGACTGTGCTGGAGCAGCTGGACCTGCTCGGCGAGGAGGTCGTGCCGGTGCTGCGCGAGGAGTTCGCCAGGAACCGCCCGGCCGCGGTGCCGGACGGGCCGACGCACGCCGCGCGGGTCGCGGCCCGCAACGAGGAGTCCGTCGACGGGGAGTCCCTCGGTGGGAAGTCCGTCGGCGGGGAGACCATGGAGGTGGCCAAGTGACCGCGTACCGGCTGGTGGTGGTGAGCGCCGGGCTGAGCAAGCCGTCCTCGACCCGGCTGCTGGCCGATCGCCTCTACGATTCGACGGTCCGTCAACTGTCCGGTGGTGGGCGACAGGTGGACGTCACGGTGGTCGAACTGCGCGACCTGGCCACGGAGATCGCCCACCACTTCGTCACCGGCTTCCCCGGCGCGGCGCTGCGCGGGGCGATCGACGCGGTGACCGGGGCGGACGCGGTGATCGCGGTGACGCCGATCTTCACCGCCTCCTACAGCGGCCTGTTCAAGTCGTTCTTCGACCTGGTCGACCACGACGCGCTCACCGGCAAGCCGGTGCTGATCGCCGCCACCGGCGGCACGCCCCGGCACTCGCTCGCCCTGGAGCACGCCGTCCGGCCACTGTTCAGCTACCTGCGCGCGGTGGTGGTGCCGACCGCCGTCTACGCGGCCACCGGCGACTGGGGCGCGGCGGGGGACGGGCTCACCGACGGCCTCCCGGGCCGGATCGACCGCGCGGCGGGCGAACTGGCGGCCCTGCTGGCCGGCCGCGGCCCGGCGGCGCCGGCGCTGCCCGAACAGGTGGTGCCGTTCGCCGAGCAACTGGCGGCCCTGCGCGGCTGACAGCCGGGGTGGAAGGGGCGGGCGCGTGACGGCGCGTCCGCCCCTTCCGCGTGCCCACCGGCCGCGGGCGCCCCCGAACGGCCTCGGCGGACGGCGCGTCCGGGAGGGCCGTTCGGGGGAGTGCCGCCCGCGCCGAATGGTCCGCTATGGGGTGTAATCGTACGCATGATCAGATGTCCGCTGGTCCGTCACGCCGTCGGCCCGCCCGGCCGGCGGCAGCCGCGGCACGCTGACCACCGGCCATGAGCGGGACGCCGCCCGGCCTCCCGCGCCACCGTGGAGGAACCCTCGCCATGCAGGCCGAACCGCAAGCCGTGCTCTCCCCGCTGACCAGCGCGGCGGTCTTCCTGGTCCTCACCGTCGAGCCCGGCGGCGAGGACGCCGTCCGCGACCTGCTGCCCGACCTCGCCGGGCTGCGCCGCGCGGTCGGCTTCCGGGCCCCCGAGGGCGGCCTCACCTGCGTCACCGGCATCGGCTCGGACGCCTGGGACCGCCTCTTCGACGGCCCCAGGCCGGCCGACCTGCACCCCTTCCGGGAGGTGGCCGGCACCCGCCACCGGGCCCCGGCCACTCCCGGCGACCTGCTGCTGCACCTGCGGGCCGCCCGGATGGACCTCTGCTTCGAGCTGGCCGGCCGGCTCACCGGCCGGCTGGCCGGGGCGGCCACCGTGGTGGACTCCGTCCAGGGCTTCAAGTACTTCGACGACCGGGACCTGCTCGGCTTCGTCGACGGCACCGAGAACCCCGAGGGCCGGGCCGCCGAGACCGCCGCCGTGGTCGGCGCCGAGGACCAGGCCTTCACCGGCGGCAGCTACGTCATCGTCCAGAAGTACCTGCACGACCTGGACGCGTGGAACGCGCTGAGCGTCGAGGACCAGGAACGGGCGGTCGGCCGCACCAAGCTCACCGACATCGAGTTCGACGACGACGCCAAACCGGCCGACTCGCACGTCGCGCTCAGCACCGTGACCGGGCCTGGCGGCGAGCAGCGGCAGATCGTCCGCTACAACATGGCCTTCGGCTCGTTCGACCGCGGCGGCGAGTTCGGCACCTACTTCATCGGCTACGCACGCGATCCGGAGGTGACCGAGGAGATGCTGCGCAACATGTTCGTGGGCCGCCCGCCCGGCACCACCGACCGGCTGCTCGACTTCTCCACCGCCGTCACCGGCTCGCTGTTCTTCGTCCCGACCGCCGACTTCCTCGGCGCCCCGCCGCCCGCGCCGTCGGCGCCCCCGGTGCGGTCGGCGCCGCCCGCTCCGCCCGCGCCGAGTGCTCCCCCCGCGACCGGCTCGCTCGGCATCGGCAGCCTGCGCGGCACGCCCTGAACCGGACCTCCCGACAAGGACCCGCACCATGAACAACCTGCACCGCGACCTCGCCCCCGTCTCCGCCGCAGCCTGGGCGGAGATCGAGGAGGAGGCCCGCCAGACCTTCAAGCTCCACATCGCCGGCCGCCGCGTGGTCGACCTGAACGGCCCCGACGGCTCCACCCTCGCCGCCGTCGGCACCGGCCACCTGACCGGCATCGAACCGCCCGCCGACGGCGTCCAGGCCCACGCCCGCGCCGCCCAGCCGGTGGTCGAGCTGCGCGTCCCCTTCACCGTCCGCCGCGAGGCCGTCGACGACGTCGAGCGCGGCTCCCGCGACTCCGACTGGCAGCCGGTGAAGGACGCCGCCCGCACCATCGCCCTCGCCGAGGACCGCGCCGTCTTCGAGGGCTACCGCGCCGCCGCCATCGAGGGCATCCGGGCCGGCTCCACCAACCCGCCGGTCCGGCTCCCCGAGGACGTCCGCGAGTACCCCGAGGCCGTCAGCCGCGCCCTCACCGCGCTGCGCCTGGCCGGCGTCGGCGGCCCCTACTCGCTCCTGCTCGGCGCGGACACCTTCACCGCCGTCAACGAGACCAGCGACCACGGCTACCCCGTCCACAACCACCTCGCCCGCCTCCTCGACGGGGACATCATCTGGGCCCCCGCCATCGAGGGCGCCCTCCTCCTCTCCACCCGGGGCGGCGACTTCGAACTCTTCCTCGGCCAGGACGTCTCCGTCGGCTACCTCTCCCACGACGCCGACACCGTGCGGCTCTACCTCCAGGAGTCCCTCACCTTCCGCGTCTACACGGGGGAGGCCGCCGTGGTGCTGGCCGCATGAGGGCGCTGAGGGCGCCCTGAGGCCCAGCGCACACCGGGAAGGGTACTGAGTTCCTTTACCAGGGGTACTGAGTGCCGTATCCTCTTCGTGGAGCCTCCGACACCAGTCGAAGAGCGCCGACACGGTATGCCGGTCCAGGTGGCGCTCAGGGCGCGCAGGGCGCGGCCGGGCCGGGATTGGCACTCAGTACCCTCGGCATGACGTGAGGCCATCGACCAGTGCGACCGTGACAGGAGAACCACTCATGAGCTTGAGGATCGTCGTCTGTGTGAAGTACGTGCCGGACGCGACGGGTGACCGTCGGTTCGCGGACGACCACACCACCGACCGGGAGGGTGTGGACGGCCTTCTGTCGGA
>NZ_JBHXML010000114.1:0-20378 GCF_042720345.1 Kitasatospora sp. NPDC058478
TCGACGAACTCCACCACCCCACCGCCGACACCGTCCTGGACCGCATGCGCCGCTTCGACGCCAAGGGCCGCACCAGCTAGAGCATCCCGCCAGCCAGGGCCAGCCAGCCCAGCCGCCGCCCCTACGCGAAACCCAGGACACCCCATGTACCGCACCGCACTGCGCAACGTGCTGGCCCACAAGGGCCGACTCCTCATGACGGCGCTGGCCGTCATGCTCGGCACCGCCTTCGTCGCCGGCACCATGGTCTTCTCCGACACCTTCGGCAAGGCCATGCGGGACAACAACTCCAAGAGCTACTCGGACGTCTCGGTCCAGGTCGTGGACTACTCGGCCGGCTCCCGCGCCGGCGCCAAGCAGAAGAGCGAGAGCGGCAACGCCTCGCTCACCGACGCCACCGTCCAGCAGCTGGCCGCCCTGCCGGGCACCGCCAACGCCCGCGGCGTGGTCAGCGGCTTCACCGGGGTCGCCGACCGGAGCGGCAACCTGATCGGCCAGTTCTGGGCCGCCAAGGGCGCCAACTTCGCCCCGGCCGCGGACGGCAAGGACCCGCGCTACCCGATGGCCGAGGGTCAGGGCCCGAAGAACGGCAAGGAGATCGCCCTCGACCGCAAGACCGCCGACAAGGCCGGCTACAAGATCGGCGACACCGTCCGGATCGCCATCAACGGCCCGGTGGTCGAGGCGAAGCTCACCGGCGTCTTCACCACCGACGACCCGGTGGTGAACAGCGGCGGCACCCTCACCCTGTTCGACCGCACCACCGCCCAGCAGCTGCTGCTGGAGCCCGGCCACTTCAGCAGCATCGTGCTCACCGCCAAGCCCGGCACCAGCGAGGACGCGCTGCTCGCCCAGGTCCAGCCCAAGGTGCCGTCCGGCCAGCACTTCGACGTCGAGACGGGCGCCAAGCTCAAGGCCGACGAGCAGGAGATGATCACCAAGGCCACCGACAGCATGCGCACCATGCTGCTGGTCTTCGCCGGGATCTCGCTCTTCGTCGGCATCTTCATCATCGCCAACACCTTCACCATGCTGGTCGCCCAGCGCACCAAGGAACTCGCGCTGCTGCGGGCGATCGGCGCCAGCCGCAAGCAGGTCACCCGCTCGGTGCTGGTCGAGGCCCTGGCGATCGGCACCGTCGCGGCGCTGGCCGGGCTGCTCGCCGGCATCGGGATCGGCGCCGGCATGCAGGCCCTGATGAGCCAGCTGAACGAGAACATGCCGCACGGCACGCTGGTCATCAAGCCGCTCACCATCGCGGTGACCCTGGCCGTCGGCGTCCTGGTGACGGTGCTGTCCGCCCTGCTGCCGGCCGTGCGCGCCTCCCGGATCGCCCCGGTGGCGGCGATGAGCAGCGGCGACCAGCCGACCAGCCAGAAGAGCCTGCTGGTCCGCAACGCGATCGGCTCGGCGCTCACCGCCGGCGGCCTCGCGCTGATCGGCTTCGGCGCCTCCACCGGCAACGACAGCGGCCGCCTGCCGGTCGGCCTCGGCGCCCTGCTCGCCCTGATCGGCGTGTTCGTCCTGCTGCCGCTGCTCTCCCGCCCGGTGGTCGCGCTGATCGGCCCGCTGCTGCGCGGGCTCGGCGGCACCCCGGGCAAGCTCGCCCAGCAGAACGCGGTCCGCAACCCGCGCCGCACCGCGTCCACCGCCGCCGCGCTCACCATCGGCCTGACCCTGGTCAGCGGCCTCACCGTGATCGGTGCCTCGGTCGGCGGCGCGATCGACAAGGCCGTCACCAGCTCGATGAAGTCCGACTACATGGTCTCGGGCGCCAACCACATGAGCCTGTCCGAGCAGGTGCCCGGTGAGATCGCCAAGGCCCCCGGGGTGGCCGCCTCCTCCGCGGTGACGACCGCCAGGTGGGAGCTCGACGGCACCGGCGTGACGATCACCGGCATGGACGCCGGCTCCTTCGACCAGCTCGCCGAGGTCAAGCTGACCAGCGGCGCCACCGCCGCCCTCGGCCAGGGCAAGGTCCTGGTGGACCAGGAGCTCGCCACGAAGCTCCACGTCACCGCCGGCTCGACGATGGCGGTCTCCTACCCGGACCAGTCCACCGGTCAGCTCACCGTCGGCGGCGTGTACGAGAAGGGCGGCATGCTCGGCTCGGTCCTGCTGGCCAACAGCGAGGTCGCCAAGCACGAGGCGAAGCCCTACATCACCGACGTCCTGGTCAAGGGCAAGGACGGCGCCACCTCCGCGCTCAAGCAGTCCCTCAAGGACGCCACCGGCGCCAACCCGGTGATCGACGTCAAGTCCAAGCAGGACGTCCGCGACGACTTCAGCCAGACCATCACCTTCGCGCTGAACCTGATGTACGGCCTGCTGGCGATGTCCGTGCTGGTCGCGATCCTGGGCGTGATCAACACGCTGGCGATGTCGGTCTTCGAGCGCAAGCGCGAGATCGGGATGCTGCGGGCGATCGGCCTGGACCGCCGGGGCATCAAGCGGATGGTCCGCCTGGAGTCCGTGGTGATCTCGCTGTTCGGCGCCGGCATCGGCCTGCTGCTCGGCTGCTTCATCGCCTGGGCGATCAACGGCACCCTGAAGTCCAGCCTGAGCGGCCTGACCACCGTCCTGCCGTTCGGCCAGCTGGCGCTGTTCCTGGCCCTGGCCGGGGTGGTCGGCCTGGTCGCCGCGATCTGGCCCGCCCGCCGGGCGTCCAAGCTGGACATCCTGGAGAGCATCAAGACCGACTGACCGCCCC
Organism: Kitasatospora sp. NPDC058478; assembly: GCF_042720345.1. NCBI lineage: Bacteria > Bacillati > Actinomycetota > Actinomycetes > Kitasatosporales > Streptomycetaceae > Kitasatospora > Kitasatospora sp. NPDC058478. The sequence continues at coordinate 2,711 of NZ_JBHXML010000114.1, forward strand.
TCACGGGCCCGCCCAGCGGGCGGACGACGAGAAAGGGCCCCTGCCGGAGGGTTTCGGCAGGGGCCCTTCTACTTCTGTACTCCGCCCGGTCGCACGGCCGGCTGAGCACCACGGAGGTCGTGGTCCGGCGACACTGCCGGGCGGAGGGCCTCCGACTCATACCCCGGTGCTCCCACACCGGGGTCGCAGTCGCTTACTTGCTGGCGAGTTCCTTCTCGGCGGCCGGCTTGGCGGCCTCCACGGGCTTCGTGGGCGCCGTGACCTCCTGGATCGGCAGGCGCGGCTGCTCCATCTGGGAGAGGCCGACCATCTCGCGCTTCAGGAACATGGCCAGCGTCCAGTCGGTGAAGACCCGGACCTTGCGGTTCATGGTCGGGACCATGGCGCCGTGGTACGCGCGGTGGAACCACCAGGCCAGACGGCCCTTCAGCTTGACCTTGCCGAAGAGGATCGCGACGCCCTTGTGCAGGCCCAGGCCGGCGACCGCACCGAGGTTCTTGTGCTCGTAGTTCTTCTGCGGGAAGCCCCGCATGCCCGAGATGACGTTGTCACCGAGGACGGCGGCCTGGCGCACGGCGTGCTGCGCGTTCGGCGGGCACCAGGCGCCCTCGCCGGAGGCGAGGTCCGGGACCTGGGCGTTGTCGCCGGCGGACCAGACGTAGTCGAAGCCCTGGACCTGGAGGGTCGGCGCGGTGTCGACGTGGCCGCGCGGGCCCAGCGGCAGGCCGAAGTTGGCCAGCACCGGGTTCGGCTTCACGCCGGCCGTCCACACGATGGTGGAGGCGTCCATCTCCAGGCCGTTCTTCAGCACCACGTGCTGGTCGACGCAGGAGTCCATCGAGGTCTCGATGTAGACCTCGATCTTCCGCTCCTCGAGCTTCTCCTTGGTCCACAGACCGAGGTCCGGGCCCATCTCCGGGAGGATGCGGTTGGCCGCCTCCACCAGGACGAAGCGCATGTCGTCACGGCTGACGGTCTTGTAGATCTTGGCGGCGTCGCGCGCCATGTCCTCGACCTCGGCGATCGTCTCGACACCGGCGAAGCCGCCGCCGATGACGACGAAGGTCAGGGCCTTGCGGCGGACCTCCTCGTCGGCGGTGGACTCGGCCTTGTCGAGCTGGGCCATGACGTGGTTGCGGAGGCTGATGGCCTCCTCCACCGTCTTCATGCCGATGCCGTGCTCCGCCAGACCCGGGATCGGGAAGGTGCGGGAGACCGAGCCGGTCGCGACGACCAGGTACTCGAAGGGCAGCTCGTAGCTGTCGCCGGCCGCGGGCTGGATGGTGGCGACCTTGCGGGCGTGGTCCACACCGGTGACCGCACCGGTGAGCACCTCCGCCTTCTTGAGGGCGCTGCGCAGCGGCGCGACGAGGTTGCGGGGCGCGACGTTGCCGCCGGCCGCCTCGGGGAGGAAGGGCAGGTACGTCATGTACGACCGCGGGTCCACGACCGTGACGGTCGCTTCGCCGTAACGCATCTTCTTGAGGATGCGCATCGCGGCATACAGGCCGACGTAACCACCGCCGACAATGAGGATGCGAGGACGCTCCGTGGTGCTCATATCCGAAAGTATCCAGCACCGTCCGGAGCAGCCTTCGTGAGCCCGGTCACAAGCTTCTGGACACCCCGTGCTACACTGCGCGGCCGCAAATCCGGGCCCAGCGCGCCGGCTCACGGCCTTGGGCGCCCCCTCGTGGGCGCACGCCGGAATACCACCCTGCTGAGCAGCAACGATCCGTACGGCGCCCGGGTTCCCGCTCGTGATTTCGATTTTCAAACCTCAACCGAGGCTTGACCTGCGATCCAGGGGTCGTCACGGCGAGCAGACCTTCGGTCCCACATTTCGGACGTAGCGGGCGAGCGGGTGCGACGAATGACTGGATCGCCATGTGAAGAAATTCACGAACTTTCCCGCACCGGTCCGGGCGCGCCCCGGCCCCGGACCCCCGAAAGGGGTGCCGGGGCCGGTCGGGTAAGGCCCGCAGGAGGTCAGGAGGCCATACTCCAGGCGATGCCGTCCAGGATGTCGTGCTCGCTCACGACCACCTCGGCCGCGCCCGTCCGCTCCATGATCTCCAGCAGCTCCAGCGCGCCGGCCGCGATCACGTCCACCCGGCCCGGGTGCATCGACGGGATGGCCGCGCGCTCGGCGTGGGTGGCACCCAGCAGCTCACGGGCGATCCCGGCGACCCGCTCCCGGCCGATCCGCGAGTGGTGGATCGCCGCCGAGTCGTAGGCCGGCAGGTCCTGGGCGATCGCGGACACCGTGGTGACCGTCCCGGCCAGGCCCACCAGGGTGGCCGCGCCGCGCAGCGGGACGACCTCCTCGGCCTTGTCCAGCTCGGCCCGCACGTGCGCCCGGGCCGTCTCGATCTGCTCCGGCGAGGGCAGCTCGGCGCCGCCGAAGTGCCGCTCGGTGAGCCGGACGCAGCCGATGTCCACCGAGCGCGCCGCCTGCACGTCCGCACCGCCCAGCACGAACTCGGTCGAGCCGCCGCCGAGGTCGAACACCAGGTACGGCGCCGGGAACTGGCCGCCGGTCAGCTCCCTGGTGGCGCCCACGAAGGACAGGTGCGCCTCCTCCTCGCCGCTCACCACCTCGGGCTCGACGCCCAGGATCGCGCGCACGCCCTCGACGTACTCGTCGCTGTTCTCGGCGTCCCGCGAGGCGCTGGTGGCGACGAAGCGGGTGCGCTCCGGGCCGACCCCGAACCCCGCGATGACCTCCCGGTACTCGCGGCAGGCCGCGAAGGTGCGGGCCAGCGCGTCCGGGTGCAGCCGGCCGGTCTGGTCCACGCCCTGGCCCAGCCGGTTGATGATCATGCGGCGGTCGAGGTCGGTGATCTCCCCGGTGGCCGGGTCCAGGTCGGCGACCAGCAGCCGGATCGAGTTGGTGCCGCAGTCGATCGCGGCCACCCGTGTCATGCTCACGCGGACTCCCCGGGGTCGGACTCCTCGGCGGCCCGCTTCTTCGCGGCGCGCTCGGCGGCCTTCTGCTGCTTGGCCTCGATCACGGCCTGGTGGTCCTGCTCCTTGGCCCGGTTGCGGGCGACCCGCCCACCGGCGGCCTCGACCTCGGCCGGGGAGACGCAGGGGCCCTTGGCCCACCAGTCCTCCAGCAGGCCGATCGCCTCGTCGCCGAGCGGGTTGACGCCCTCGCCGGCCGCCAGCGAGTGGCCGACCAGCACGTGCAGGCACTTCACCCGGTCCGGCATGCCACCGGCGCTCGGGAAGCCCTCCAGCACCTCGATGGCGTCGCGCCGGGCGATGTAGTCCTCGTGCGCCTTCTGGTAGGCGGCGGCCAGCTCCGGGTCCTCGGCGAGCCGGGCGGTCTGCTCCTTCATCACGCCGTCCGCCTCCAGGGTGCCGATCAGCGAGGCGGCCTTGGGGCAGGTCAGGTAGTACAGCGTCGGGAACGGCGTGCCGTCCGGCAGTCGGGGGGCCGTCTCCACGACGTCCGGGTTGCCGCAGGGGCAGCGGTGCGCCACGCCGCGCAGGCCGCGCGGCACCCGGCCGAGCTGGGCGGCGATGGCGGCGACGTCGGCGTCGGAGACGGCGGGGTGGTTCTCAGTGGTCATGGGGGGAGGTGTCTCCAGCGGGGGACGGTGGGAGCGGACGGGGGGAGGCGGGGGCCGGGGCGGCGGCGTCGGTGGTGTCGGCGGCGTCGACCGAGTCCCAGATGCTGGCGTACCAGGGCTTGGCAGCCCGCGCCGAGCCGCCGGACGCGCCGTCGGAGGCGGCCGAGCCGGCGGCGGCAGCGGAACCGGTGGCGGACGCCGAGGGCCGGGCGGCGGCCGGACCGGCCGGATCCACCGCGATGTACGGGGTCTCCCCCGGCATCGCGTAGTGCAGCCGGGCGCGGGCCTGCGCCTTGACGTACTCGGGGTCCTGCCAGCGGGCCTTCTCCCGGCGCAGCTGCTCGACCTGCTGGCGGGAGCGGTCGGCCTTCGCCTGCTGGGCGGAGATCTCGGCGCGCTGGGAGATGAACTGCCGCGTCGGGTAGGCGAGGATCGCCACCAGCGAGCAGAGCACCAGGACGAGGACGGTCGCCCGGCTCGTGAAGCGAGGCCGGGCCGCCAAGCCCGGGATCCTCCAGCCTGCCATCTCCCGTTCCCCTCCTGGTCGCGACGGTGCCCCGCCGTCCACCCTACGGGGTGAACGGCGGGGCACCAGTCAGGCGTGCTCACCGGTCGGCGGAGCGACCGTGCTCGCCGCTCCGAGGAACGGCTGAGCCTGCTGCTCCGCGGAGCGGCTGAGCTTGCTACTCCGCAGAGCGGCTGTGCTTGCTATTCCGCGGAGCGGCTGTGCTTGCTATTCCGCGGAACGGAAGCGCGGGAAGGCGCCGCGGCCGGCGTACTCGGCGGCGTCGTCGAGGATCTCCTCGATGCGCAGCAGCTGGTTGTACTTGGCGACGCGCTCGGAGCGGGCCGGGGCGCCGGTCTTGATCTGGCCGCAGTTGGTGGCGACGGCCAGGTCGGCGATGGTGACGTCCTCGGTCTCGCCGGAGCGGTGCGACATCATGCAGCGGTAGCCGTTGCGCTGGGCCAGCTCGACGGCGTCCAGGGTCTCGGTCAGCGAGCCGATCTGGTTCACCTTCACCAGCAGCGCGTTGGCGGTGCCGGTCTCGATGCCCCTGGCCAGGCGGGCCGGGTTGGTGACGAACAGGTCGTCGCCGACCAGCTGGACCTTGTCGCCCAGCTTGACGGTCATGGCCTTCCAGCCGTCCCAGTCCGACTCGTCCAGCGGGTCCTCGATGGAGACCAGCGGGTAGGCGTCGACCAGCTCGGCGTAGTACTCGATGAGCTCGGCGGCGGAGATGGCCTTGCCCTCGAACTGGTAGGCGCCGTCCTCGTAGAACTCGGACGCGGCGACGTCCAGGGCGAGCGCGATGTCGCGGCCGGGCACGTAGCCGGCCTTCTGGATGGCCTCGGTGATGAGGTCCAGGGCCTCGCGGTTGCTGTCCAGGTTCGGCGCGAAGCCGCCCTCGTCGCCGAGGCCGGTGGACAGGCCGCGCTCCTTCAGCACGCCCTTGAGGGTGTGGTAGACCTCGACGCCCCAGCGGACGGCCTCGGAGAAGGACTCCGCGCCGATCGGGGCGATCATGAACTCCTGGATGTCGACGTTGGAGTCCGCGTGCGAACCGCCGTTGAGGATGTTCATCATCGGAACGGGCAGCACGTGCGCGTTCGGGCCGCCCAGGTAGCGGAACAGCGGCAGGTCGCTGGCCTCGGAGGCGGCGTGCGCCACGGCCAGCGAGACGCCCAGGATCGCGTTGGCGCCGAGCGAGGACTTGTCCGGGGTGGCGTCCAGGTCGAGCATGGCCTGGTCGATCAGGCGCTGCTCGGTGGCGTCGTAGCCGACCAGCTCCGGGCCGATCTGCTCGATGACGGCCAGGACGGCCTTCTCCACGCCCTTGCCGAAGTAACGGTTCTTGTCACCGTCGCGCAGCTCCAGCGCCTCGAAGGCGCCGGTGGAGGCACCCGACGGGACAGCGGCACGACCGGTGCTGCCGTCGTCGAGGCCGACCTCGACCTCGACCGTGGGGTTGCCACGCGAGTCGAGAATCTCACGGGCTACGACGACATCGATGGACGGCACGAGGCATCTCCTTGCGGAAGCAGGGTCCGGCTGACGTTGGGTGCTGCCGGCGGGACGATTGCGGAGTCGTTACGACCAGAGCCTAACCGCCCCGGCCCCCGGGGCCGCGCTGGCCTCGGTCCCGTCTCAGCGTGTGGCCCCGCTACCCACCAGTAGTTCACCTGCTTGCCTGATCGAAGCGGGCGAATACGGGGGAATGCGGGCGAAGGGGGACGGCGCCCGTCCCCCTTCGCCCGCAGGGCACGGGCCGCTCAGGGCCCGGGCCGCTCAGCCGAGGTGCAGCACCTGGCCGGGCATGATCAGGTTGGGGTTGCCGCCGACGGTGCCGCGGTTGCCGTCGTACACCGACTGCCAGCCGCCGGACACGCCCTGGGCGGCGGCGATCGTCGACAGCGTGTCGCCGGCCCGGACGGTGTAGTCGTGACCGCCCTGCGCGGCGGCGGGCTGCGCGGGCTGCGCGGCCGGGGCGGACTGCGCGGGCTGCGCGGGCTGCGCGGCGCGGGGCGCGTACTGCGGCTGGGCGGCGGGCTGGCCCGCGTACTGCTGGTAGACGCTCTGGTGGCTGGTCCAGTACCAGGCGCCGTTGTTCTGGTACCAGTACACCTTCGCGTCGGCGTCCCAGCCGGCCTTGCCGGAGAAGCCCTGGGTCTGCGGCTGCGTCTGCTGCGGGGCCTGCTGGACGGGCTGCTGGGCGGCCGGCTTCGGGGCGGCCTGCTGGACCGGCTGCTGGGCGGGCTTCGGGGTCTGCGCCTGCTGGGTCGGCTTGGCGGCGGACTGCTTGGCGGGCTTGGCGTCCGTGGAGGTGTCCACGGAGGCCGGGGCGCCGCCCTTGCTCAGACCGGCCTTCTGGGAGCAGACGGGCCAGGCGCCCGGACCCTGCGAGGCCAGCACCTTCTCGGCGACCGAGATCTGCTGCGCCTTGCTGGCCTGGTTGGCCTGCGGGGCGTAGGAGGTGCCGCCGTACGCCTTCCAGGTGCTGGGCGTGAACTGCAGGCCGCCGGAGAAGCCGTTGCCGGTGTTGATGCTCCAGTTGCCGCCGCTCTCGCACTGGGCGACGGCGTCCCAGGTGGAGGCCGGGGCGGCGGAGGCGCCGGTGGCGGTGAGGAGCGGCATCGCGAGTCCGACGCCGGCCACACCGGCGACGGCGATGGCCTTCTCGGTCTGGGTGCGACGACGGTGGCGGCCAGTTCCAACGAACAGCATGACGAGGTCCCTCTCCGCACGCCTGCGAGGTGAGCTGTCGGGTTCGGACCGGGAGGTGGCCCGGCCGCCGAAAGCGGAAACGATTCCGCTCGGGCGGCTTCACCCCAAGCCGTTGGGGAACGGCAACAAACCTGGTTCCCCCGCCCCTGCCCAGGGTCTGGTCGGTTTCCCGTGACGCGGCGGGCAGGATTCGGCGTTCCGCGCACGAGGTCCGCAGCTGCGAACTCCAGGGAGAGTAGACAGATCATCAGACCAATAACAAGCTCATATCACCGATATCACGCACAAATTACGGCGCGTGGTCAATCGCCTACCAACGGCGGCGGTATGTCCGGATTAATGCGGGTTCAGACCCGGCTCCACGACCCGCCGGAGACGCGCCGTCAGCGTGTCGGAGCGTCGGCCGGCGCGACCGGCGCGTGCGGAGAGCGGGCCTCCGGAGTGAATTCGACCGGGAGTTCCCGCAGGCCACGCATGATCAGGCCGCCCCGCCAGCGCAGGTCCTCCGGGTTTTCCGCGAGCCGCAGGTCCGGCAGCCGGGAAAGCAGCGTGGTCAGTGCGCTCCGCCCCTCCAGGCGGGCCAGCGGGGCGCCGATGCAGTAGTGGATCCCGTGGCCGAAACCCAGGTGCGGATTGTCCGTGCGGGCCAGGTCCAGGGTGTTCTCGTCCGCGAACCTGGCCGGATCGCGATCCGCCGCGGCCAGCACCACCAGCACCGGATCGCCCACCGGGATGTCCACCCCGCCGATCGACAGCGGCCGCGTCGCGAAGCGCCACGTCGCCATCTCCACCGGCCCGTCGTAGCGCAGGAGTTCCTCGATCCCGGTGTCCAGCAGCGCCGTCTCGCCGCGCACCACCGACTCCTGCAGCAGCCTGCGCTGCTCCGGGTTGCGCAGCAGCGCGTACGTGCCGTTGCCGATCAGGTTGACGGTCGTCTCGAACCCCGCGAACAGGAGGATGAACGCCATCGCGGCGGCCTCGTTCTCGTTCAGGTGCTCGCCGTGGTCGCTCGCCCGGATCAGGCCCGAGATCAGGTCCTCGCCCGGATCCGCCCGCTTGCGGTGGATCAGCTCCAGCAGGTACGCCCGCATCCGCTTCACCGCCCGCCCCACGCCGCCGCGTTGGCCGCCTCCGTGGCCCGGCTTCGTGTGTCGCAGCATCATCCCGGCCCAGTCCCGGAAGTCGTCCTGGTCCTCGGCCGGCACGCCCAGCAGGTCGCAGATCGCGTAGATGGGGAGCGGGAACGCGAACTCGTGGATCAGGTCCGCCGAACCGCGCTGCGCGAAGCCGTCGATCAGCCGGTCCGTGAGCTGCTGCACCCGCGGCTCGAACTCCGCCACCCGGCGCGGCGTGAACGCCTTCGACACCAGCCGGCGCAGCCGGGTGTGGTCCGGCGGGTCGATGTTCAGCAGATGCGTCATCAAGTCCGCCTGGCGCTCCCCCGGAATTCCCACCCGCCCGGTGCGGTGCGCCTGCTCGCTGTGGTGCGCCGGGTTCTTCGACAGCCTGCTGTCCGCCAGCGCCTGCCGCGCGTCCGCGTAGCGGGTCACCAACCAGGCCTCCACCCCGCTCGGCAGCGTCGTGCGGTGCACCGGGGCGTGCTCGCGCAACCAGGCGTAGGCGGGGTACGGATCGGTGGCGAACTCCCAGGTGAAGAGCTGCGGGGCGGCGGGGTCGGGCTGCACTGGCATGCGTCGACCGTATCCGGTGGGTCGGGGCCGCACCGCCTCCGGCGGCCGCGACCGGCGGAGCCGGATCGTCGACACCCGGCGGACGGCCCGCCAACGCTCCGTGGACGCCTCGTGGACGGTCCGTGGACAGCTCTTGGACAGCTCTTGGCCGGGCGGCGGGCGTGACCCTGGTCACCTGAGGGGTAATCCCTGTTGCGGAGGGTCAGGACCTGCCTACGATCCTCCGCAGAAATCGTGGGCGCCGGTGCGGTGTCGCCCACAGGGAGGAGCAGACCATGCGGGTCAGCGGGTCAGTCGTCGTCATCGCGGTACTCGACGGCGGATCGGGAGCCGAGCTCGCCCGCCGGTTCGCCGCCGCCGGAGCCGCCGGAGTGCTGATCGCCGACCAGCGGGCCGGCGTCGCCGAGGACCTCGCCACCGAACTCGACCGGCCGGGCTGCCCCGTCGTCGGCGTCGGCGGCGACATCCGCCGCCCCAGCGACATCGCCGCCCTCGTCGACACCGCCGAGAAGCACCTCGGCCCCATCGACCTGTTCTGCGTCGCCGGCCCCGACGGCGAGCGGATCGTCTCCCTCGCCGAACTGCCCGCCCGCCTCGACCTCGAACGCCTCGCCGAACTCCTCGCCCTCGTCGGCGAGGCCATCGGCGAAGTCGTCCCCCGGCAGCGGCGGCCGATCGAGAACACCGCCACCGCCGCCTGAGGCCCCGCCCGGGCCCGCTACTCGCCGACCGGCTTGAGGCCCTCGGCCGCGCGCACCGCGTCCCGGTAACCACGCGCGGCCGAGCGCAGCGCCGCGTCCACGTCCACCCCGGCGTCGTGCGCCCGCTGGGCCACCGCCAGCAGCAGCCGGCCCGCCGACTGCGCCGTCAGCTCCGCCGGCAGCGCGTACGGCTCGTCCGGCACGCCCGCGAAGCCCGCCCGGCGCACCCGAGACACCAGCTTCGCCGCGTACGCCAGCGACGGCAGCCCGGCCGGCACGCCGTCCAGCACCGACTCCCGGTCCGCCTTCTCGGCCGCCTTCAGCTGCTCCCAGTTCGCCTCCACCTCGGCGGCGCCCTCCGCCTCGACGTCCCCGAACACGTGCGGGTGCCGGTACATCAGCTTCTCGACGATGTCACCGGCCACGTCGTCGATCGAGAACGCCTCCTCCGGGTGCTCCTCGGCGATCCGGGAGTGGAAGAACACCTGGAGCAGCACGTCGCCCAACTCCTCGCGCAGCGTCTCCCGGTCCCCCTCCTCGATCGCCTCGACCAGCTCGTACGCCTCCTCGACCAGGTACTTCACCAGGCTCTCGTGCGTCTGCTCGGCGTCCCACGGGCAACCGCCCGGCGAGCGCAGCCGGTCCATCACCGACACCAGGTCCAGCAGCCGCGCCCCCGGCAGGTCGTACGACCCCGGCAGCACCTCGATCTCCGGCACCTCACCGGCGTGCTCCACCGCCAGCCGCGCCAGCGCGTCCGTCAGCCCCGGATCCCCGTCCGGGCTGCCCAGCCACACCGTCGGCCCGGCCCCGCCCGGCTGCCCGGTCAGCAGCCGCGCCAGCGCCGGCGCCGACCCCGCCGCCACGACCTCGACCTCCACCCCGGCCTGCCGCACCGCCGCCACCTGCGGATGCCCCGCGTCCGCCGCCAGCACCCGCCCTGCCGACCGCAGTGCCTCCCACGCCGGCCACGCCAGCAATCCGGGGGCCACCCGGTGGGTGGTCGTCAGCAGGATCAGCTTCGCGTCCGGAACATTCGTCGTCACACCCCGAACCTACCCGCCGCCCGCCCGGGGCGGGGACGGGGCGGGCGGCGGGCCCGACGGGACCCGCCCCTCCCACCGGCCCTGGCGGGCGCTACTTCTTCGACCCCGCCAGGTCGTCGAACATCGCCGACAGGAACTCGCTGCACCAGCCCAGCAGCTCCCGCCCGACCAGCGGCTTGCCGCCGATCCGCCCGGTGCTCGGCCGCGGCACCAGTAGCTGCTGGGCGGCCGCCTTGACCTGGCTGCGCGGGTAGAGCCGGTTCAGCCGCAGCTGCTGGGACTCCCGCAGCTCCACCGGCCCGAACCGGACGTTGGCCCCCTGGAGGGTGATGTCCGCGATGCCGCACCGCCGGGCGTACAGCCGCAGCGCCGCGACCAGCAGCAGGTTCTCCACCGGCTCGGGCAGCTTGCCGTAGCGGTCGACGAGCTCGTCCCGGACCTGCTGGATGTCCGCCTCCGAGTTGACCGCCGCGATCGAGCGGTACGCCTGCAGCCGCAGCCGCTCGCCGGGCGCGTAGTCGTGCGGCACGTGCGCGTCGACCGGCAGCTCGATCTTCACCTCCAGCGGCTCCTCCTCCGGCTCGCCGCCGTTCGCCAGCGACTCGCGGAACTCGGCCACCGCCTCGCCGACCATCCGCATGTAGAGGTCGAAGCCGACGCCCGCGATGTGCCCGGACTGCTCGCCGCCGAGCAGGTTGCCGGCGCCGCGGATCTCCAGGTCCTTCATCGCCACGTACATGCCGGCGCCCATCTCGGTGTGCTGGGCGATGGTGGCCAGGCGCTCGTGCGCGGTCTCGGTGAGCGGCTTCTCCGGTGGGTACAGCATGTACGCGTAGCCGCGCTCGCGGCCCCGGCCGACCCGGCCGCGCAGCTGGTGCAGCTGGGAGAGGCCGAAGGTGTCCCCGCGCTCGACGATCAGGGTGTTGGCGTTGGAGATGTCGATGCCGGACTCCACGATCGTGGTCGACACCAGGACGTCGAACTCCTTCTCCCAGAAGTCGACGACGACCTTCTCCAGCTGGTTCTCCCCCATCTGCCCGTGCGCGGTGGCGATCCGCGCCTCGGGGACGAGGTCCTTGAGCCGGGCGGCCGCCTTGTCGATCGACTCCACCCGGTTGTGGATGTAGAACACCTGCCCCTCGCGCAGGAGTTCGCGACGGATCGCGGCCGAGATCTGCTTCTCGTCGTAGGGGCCGACGAAGGTCAGCACCGGGTGCCGCTCCTCCGGCGGGGTGGTGATGGTGGACATCTCGCGGATGCCGGTGACGGCCATCTCCAGGGTGCGCGGGATCGGCGTCGCGGACATGGTGAGCACGTCGACGTTGGCGCGCAGCTTCTTCAGCTGCTCCTTGTGCTCGACGCCGAAGCGCTGCTCCTCGTCGACGATGACCAGGCCGAGGTCCTTGAACCTGGTCTCGGAGGAGAACAGCCGGTGGGTGCCGATGACGACGTCCACCGAGCCCTCGAACAGGCCCTCCAGCACGGCCTTGGCCTCGCTGTCGCTCTGGAACCGGGAGAGCGCCTTCACCGACACCGGGAAGTTGGCGTACCGCTCGGCGAAGGTGGAGAAGTGCTGCTGCACCAGCAGCGTGGTCGGCACCAGCACCGCCACCTGCTTGCCGTCCTGCACCGCCTTGAACGCGGCGCGCACCGCGATCTCGGTCTTGCCGTAGCCGACGTCGCCGCAGATCAGCCGGTCCATCGGGACGGACTTCTCCATGTCGGACTTGACCTCGGCGATGGTGGTCAGCTGGTCCGGCGTCTCCGCGTACGGGAAGGCGTCCTCCAGCTCGCGCTGCCAGGGGGTGTCCGGGCCGAAGGTGTGGCCGGGGGCGGCCATCCGGGCCGAGTACAGCTTGATCAGGTCGGCGGCGATCTCCTTGACCGCCTTCTTGGCCCGCTGCTTGGTCTTCGCCCAGTCCGCGCCGCCGAGCCGGTGCAGCGTCGGGGCCTCGCCGCCGACGTACTTGGTGACCTGGTCGAGCTGGTCGGTCGGCACGAACAGCCGGTCGCCGGGGTGGCCGCGCTTGGCCGGGGCGTACTCCAGCACCAGGTACTCGCGGGTGGCGCCCTGGACGGTGCGCTGCACCATCTCGACGTACCGGCCGACGCCGTGCGCCTCGTGGACGACGTAGTCGCCGGCGGCCAGGGCCAGCGGGTCGATCGCGTTGCGGCGCCGGGACGGCATCCGGCGCATGTCCTTGGTGGAGGACTTCTGGCCGGACAGGTCGGTCTCGGTGATGACCGTGAGTTTCAGGGCCTCGTCGACGAAGCCGTGCTCGATCGAGCCGCAGGAGACGTAGACGACGTCCCGGGTGGGCGCCTCGGCGAGGTCGGCGACCAGCCGGGCCGGGATGCCCTCGTTGCCGAGCACCTCGGCGAGCCGGGAGGCGGGCCCGTGGCCCTCCGTCACCATCACGACCCGCCAGTCGGCGGCCAGCCGCTCCTTGGCGTCGGCGATCGCCCGGGCGGTGTCGCCCCGGTAGGCCTCGACGGCGTGCATGCCGAGGGTGAGCGTGTTGGCGTCGCCGTGCCAGTCAGCGGCTCCGCCGCGGGCAAGCACCTCGTTCACGGTGGACTCGCTGGTCGCGAACGGGCTGACCGACCACCAGGGCAGGCCGATCTCGGCGGCGTGCTCGCGCACCTCGGCGAGCGAGCGCAGCGAGGCGGCGGAGACGTCGATGGTCTCCAGGTCGATCGGCCGGTCCCCGCCGGCCGCGGCCGCCACCCAGGAGGCGTGCAGGAACTCCTGGCTGGTCGCCACCAGGTCGGCGGCCCGGGTGCGGACCCGCTCGGGGTCGCAGACCACGGCGACCGAGCCGAGCGGCAGCACGTCCATCAGCAGTTCCATGTCGTCCACCAGGACGGGCGCCAGCGACTCCATGCCCTCGACCGCGATGCCCTCGGCGATCTTGTCCAGGATCTCGGCCAGCCCGGGGTGCGCGGCGGCCAGCTCGGCGGCCCGCGCCCGCACCTCGTCGGTGAGCAGCAGCTCACGGCAGGGCGGCGCCCACAGGCCGTGCTGGGCGATCTCCAGCGAGCGCTGGTCGGCGACCTTGAAGTAGCGGATCTCCTCGACGTCGTCGCCCCAGAACTCCACCCGCAGCGGGTGCTCCTCGGTCGGCGGGAAGACGTCCAGGATGCCGCCGCGGACGGCGAACTCGCCGCGCTTCTCGACCAGTTCGACGCGCGCGTAGGCGGCGGCGGAGAGCCGCCGGGCGACCTCCTCCAGGTCGTGCGACTCGCCGCGCTGGACGGCCACCGGCTCCAGCTCGGCCAGCCCCTTGACCTGCGGCTGGAGCACCGAGCGGACCGGCGCGACGACCACCTGCACCGGGCCGGCCGCCGGGTCGTCCGCCCGCGGGTGCACGATCCGGCGCAGCACGGCCAGCCGGCGCCCGACGGTGTCCGAGCGGGGCGACAGCCGCTCGTGCGGCAGGGTCTCCCAGGCCGGGTACTCGGCGACCGCGTCCGGCGGCAGCAGCGAGCGCAGCGAGGCGGCGAGGTCCTCGGCCTCCCGGCCGGTCGCGGTGACGGCGAGCACCGGACGGCCCCGCTCGCCGGCGGCCTGGCCGGCCAGTGCGCGGGCGAGCGCGGCGATGGCGAACGGCCGGGCGGCGGGCGGTCCGACCAGGTCCAGGTGGCGGCGGCCGCCGGCCGCGGCTCCGGTGGCGGTCGCCGCCTCGATGGCCTCGGCGAGCGCCGAGTCCCGCGCGACGACATCGAGCAGTCCGGTCAGACTCATCAGGGTCTCTTCTTCGTCCCGTGGCTGGTGCTGCCTCCGGGCGGCAGAGGCCTGCCGGGGCAACGCGAACGGCCCGGCACGCCGAGCGGCCGGGGGTATCCAGCCTACGCCGCGGCACGGACGCACACGCGGCGTACGGCCCGGCGGGGCCGGGCGGGAACGAACCACCGTCCGGGGCGACGAACGGCCCCGGACGGAGCCCGCGACCGGACCGCGACCGGACCGCGGACGAACCACTGGACGGAACACCGGACCGGCCGGTGGACGAACCGTCCGGCCCCTGGTCAGATTCGGCTCCGCGATCTGCCACGAACTGGACATACTCCTGTCACTGCCTGTCCATGGAGATCGCGCACCATGGTGAATGTGCCCGCCGCACCCAACCGTGGGGGATGGCTGTGGCGGCACTGTCGCACCCCCGATGGGGGTCGGAGGTGCGAGGCCGGGCGACCCTGGGTGGGGGCGCCCGCCCAAGCGCCGGGAACCGTGGCGCCCTTTCCTGGAGGGCGCCACGGGTCTCGGCCTCACTCGTGGTCGCCGCCCTGCCGGACCGCGTTCCGGCCCGCCGCCGCCACCAGGCGTGCGGCGACTACCGGCGCGACAGGTCGACGCCGTACCGCTCCTCTTCGATTCGCCGCCCCGGCCGGCTACCGGCGTCGGCCGATCGACCGCAACGCGAAGGCCCTGACCGCCCCAGCGGGAGCGGTCAGGGCCCAGGACGCGAAGCTCACCCGGCTGATCGCGGGCGAGCCGCCGGCGCGGCGGTCAGCGACGCCGGTAGCTCACCGTGTTCGGGGTGGCGTAGCCGGCACCGTCGTCCACGATGACGATCTTCGGGATGATCCGGGTCTCGTCCTGCGGCTCCTTCTCGGCGCCTTCGCCGTCGCCGTCGGCCTCCCCCGACCGGGGCGGTCCGACCGGCTTCGGCGGCGCCGCGGCCGGCACGACCGGACCGGTCGCCACCGCCCCGGCGGGCGCACCGGACGCGCCGGGCGCACTGGACGCGCCGGGCGCACTGGACGCACCGGAACCGCTCGCGGCCCCGGCGGCGGAGACCCCGCCCACGACCGGCATCCGCAGCCCGGCCGCCGGCTTCTCCCGCGCGGCCGGCGCGACGGCCTTCCGCAGGTCGGCCACCTCGATCTCGCCGGTGTCCGCCTCCGAGTCCACCGGCGCCGCGTCCACCGGCCCCGCGTCGGCGACCGCGTCCGCGGCCCGCCGGGCGTCCACCGGCCCGGCGACCGCCGCCGCCAGCCGCTCCGGCTCGATGGCGCCGACCGCCGCGCCGGTGAGCGAGGCCAGCGTGGCCTTGATGTGGTCCAGGTGCTTCTGCACGGTCTCCAGACGGCCGTCGAACTCACCCTGCTCGCGTTCGCTCGCCGCGTTGATCCGCTCGGCCTCCCGGCGGGCCTGCTCGATCAGCTGGTCGGCCTTGGCCTGGGCGTCGGTCTCCAGCTGCTTGATCCGGCCGAGCACGGTCTCCCGGTGCTGCTCGGCCTCCTTGACGCGGCGCTCGGCGGTCGCGGAGACCTGGGCGTCCTCGGCGTCGGCCTTGGTCTGGGCCTGGGCGAAGGTCTCGTCGGCCTTGCGGCGCAGCTCGGCGAGCGTGGCCTCGGCCTGCTCGCCGGCCTCGGCGGCGGCCACCCGCACCTTGGCGGCGTAGGAGGTGGCGGCGTCCCGGTCGCTGCGGCTCTCCCGGTCGGCCTCGGCCCGGATGCCCTCGGCCTCGGCGCGGGTGCGCTCGTCGGTGCGCCGGGCGGCCTGGTCGGCCTCGGAGCGGGTGGTGGCGGCGTACTCCTTGGCGGCGTGGCCGAGGGCCTGGCCGGCCTCGTAGACCTCGTCCCGGAGGTCCTCGGAGAAGCGCTCGGCCTTCTCCCGGACGGCGCGCGCCTCGTTCTGGGCCATCACCGCCAATCCGGCGGCCTGCTCGCTGAGCACCTCGTAGTCGGGCTCCGGGGCGTCCTCGGCGGCCCGGCGGATGTCGGCCAGCCGGGCCTCCATCTGCCGGAGCCCGGAGCCGAGGACGCTCAGCCGCTCCCACGCCTCGTCGCGCTGCGCGGTGAGGGCGGTGAGGGCTCGGTCGACCTGCTCGGGCGCGTAACCGCGCCGGGCAGAGGTGAAGCCGTACTCGGGGACGGCGTCGCTCATGGGCTCTTCCCCTCATGTCGCGGGCTGCGGAGCCCATGATCGGACGGAACGGACGGATCCGGAACCGGTTCGGCGGCCGGGGCCGAAATCGGACGCCTGGCGGACCGGAATACGTCGAGGACTGGACGAATAGACCCATCCTCTTGACCTATTTTGCGCAGATCTGGGCGAAACCCCAACGAGGCACAGCCACGACGGCATGCCGGAGGGGTCGTTCCAAACACCGGAACGACCCCTCCCCACCTGCGAGGATCCTCGACAACCCGCTACAGCAGGCCGTCCCAGAACTGCTCCAGCAGCACGGCCCACCACGTGTCCGCGGTCTGCAGGGCCGCCGGGTCGATCGCGGCGAGCTGCGCCTGGAAGTCGGTCGTCCAGCGACCGGCCTGGTCCGGGGTCAGCCCGTACCGCAGCCGCCACATCCGGCCCAGCAGGGCCATCGCGCGGACGAACTCCGGTACACCCGTGTTGACGAACCGGGGAGGCTGGCCGGTTCCGTCGACGTCCACGGCGACCACGTTCGCGGTGCCGTACTGGACGCAGAGCTGGCGGCCGTAGTCGTTGCCGAGCACCAGGTAGCCGCCGAAGTCCGGGGCCGCGGGCAGACCGCGCTCGGCGGCCAGCTCGGCGAGCGTCGGGATCGGCCGGCCCTCCTGCGCCTGCGCCCAGAAGAACGGGCCGAAGTCGCGCGGCAGCCCCGCCCACACCAGGGACTGCGACACCGGCTCGGGCACGCCCTGGCGGGAGACCGCGCGCTGCTCGTAGCGGAACACGTTCTGGCCGAAGGCCGCCCCGAGCTCCTGGGCGAGCTGCTGCGGCGGGAGCGGCGGCAGCGGCTGGACCGTCCCCGGCGCGGGCAGCGGCACCCGGGACGGGCGGACCCGCTGGGCCCCGGAGGCCAGCTGGTGCAGCTCGTCCAGGTGGTCGAGCAGCTCGGCCATGCCGGCCTGCCGGGACGCGTGGTCGCGGCCGTAGGCGGCGGTGTGGGTGAGCCGGACGTTCGGCCAGGACGCGGCGATCATGCGGTTGCAGTAGCCGCCCGGCAGGTCGCACGACTCCAGCTCGGTGTAGAGCTCCAGCACCTGCTCCGGCGGCACGTTCAGCCGCCGCAGGTCCTGGAGGATCTTCCACTCCGGGTGCGGGGTGCCGGGCTCGCTGCGGTGCAGCAGCTTCTGCTCGGAGCCGTCCGGGCCCCGGTAGCTGAGCGCGGCGAAGTAGCCGGGGCCGACCGTCGGCACCCCCGGCGGGACGGCAGCGCCCTGCGGCACGCCGGGCAGCGGCGCCGGCGGGACGGCCGGGGCCGCGCCGCCCGCGTTCGGGTAGCCGTACCCGGCCGCGGGCGCGGCGGGGGCCGCCGGACCGCCGGGCGGCGGCGGGACGGCGGGGCCGCCGGACGGCGGGGTGCCCGGGTCGGCCGGCACGGCGCCCAGCAGCGCCGGGTCGATCGCGCCGGCCAGCTGGGTCGCCTCGTACGCCACGCCGGCAGCAGGCGCGGCCGGCGGAACCGGGGCGGGCACCGGGGCGACGGCCCCGCGC
>NZ_JBHXML010000115.1:0-20233 GCF_042720345.1 Kitasatospora sp. NPDC058478
TCCGGGCGCTTCGTTCTTTCGTGTTTCCAGCTTACCAGATGTTTTCCGCTCCGTTTCCGGCGCTTCGTTCATCCAACTCGCTGGTGTCTTCTGCGACTTGACGCCCCGTCCGACGTTTCAAACTCTAGCCGATCCCTGCTCCGAAAAGCGAATCGGCCGCAATCCAATAAAACGAACACACCGATATACACACCGAGTCTCGCCCGCACATGGCAAGCCGACCCGGCCCGAACCGGGACGTGGTGTTTCGAAAGGATTGGCCGCCCCGGGACCGTCCGCGCCGATGCGTGTCCGGTGCTCCCTGCCGAGCGACTGGCTGACAGTACCCCTCCTCGGCGCCCGAAACAAATGCCCGGCCCGGGGCGCGTGCCCGCCGAGGTCTCGCACGGAACAACGGAACAGACGTGCTCGACCTCGGCGGACGCAACGTCGGCGAACGCAACCCCTACGAACGCGACGCGCAGGCTCAGCCGACGGCGCCGAGGATCGGTGCCCAGGCGGCACCGGTGAGTGCGGCCACCGCCTGCGGCTCGGAGAGTGGAGGAGCGGGACGGGTCGGCTTCGGCGTCTCGGCGCCGGTGCCGCCGCCGGTGCTGTTCCACTGCACCATCTGAAGCTGCGCGCCGGTCGACTTCAGGGTCACCGTCACCGTCCAGCGGCGGGCGGTGTCGGGACGGACCGGGTGCGCGGCCGCGTTCTGCTGGAACATCACCAGGGCCCCGCCGGGAATCTCGGCGCTGCTCGGCAGCTCGCTCATCTTGCAGGTGTCACCGTCCTTCTTGGGCTGCCGCTCGCAGCTCAGCCCGTCGCCGTCCTTGAGCGGCAGTGGGAGCCGCACGGCCGAGACGCCGACGAAGGCGGCGCCGTGCCCGTCGTCGAGGACCAGTCCGCCGTTGGCGACGCGCCCGTTGGACGGGTCCGAGGGGTTGTTGCTCTGCCCGCTCTCCGCGCTGAACCGGCCCCCGGGGAACGTCGCCTCCAGGGCCTGGATCATCTGGGTGTCGGTGATCGCGGAACGCGGCATCGCCATCGCCACGATCCCGATGTCGGATCCTTCGGAGTGCATCCCGGAGAGCACGTCGGGGATCACCACACCGGCTGCCGCGATCACGGCGCAGGCGCCGACCCCGGCGATGACACCCGCCGTGCGCCGACGCCGGCGGCTCCGCCCGCGCTCGACGGTTCCGCTCAGGAGCGCGGTGAGATCGGGTTCGAGGGAGTCGGTCGTGCGGTCCAGGGCGTGTGCGAGGTCTGCTTCGAACGGCATGCTGGCGTCACCTTTTCTGTCGCTGATGCTGATGGGGGCTTTGCGGCGGTGGACCTGGTCGCGCACCGGTGCTCAGTGCGCGACCAGGTCGGACAGGCTGTCGCCGAGCAACGCACGCAGCTTGCCGAGTGCCCGGGTGCCCTGGGAGCGGACCGCACTGCTGCTCAGCCTGAGCATCCGGGCGGTCTCCTCGATGCTGCGGTCCTCCCAGTAGCGCAGCAGCAGCACCGCCCGGTCGCGGGGCGGCAGTTGGCCGAGCGCGTCCAGCAGGGTGAGCCGCAGTGCGGTGTCCGGGCCCGCCGCCGCGCTGTCGGGCATGGTCCCGATGGGGCGCTCGCCGCTGCTCCGCCGACGCCGCAGGCTGAGGAAGGTGCGGACCAGGACCGTCTGGGCGTAGGCGGCCGGGTTGTCCGCCTTGGCCACCCGCTTCCAGTGCACGTACACCCGGCTGAGGGCTTCCTGGACCAGGTCCTCCGCCAGATACGTGTCGCCTGCGGCGAGGACGTACGCCGAGCGGTACAGCGCCTTCGCCCTCGCGGCCGCGAACTCCAGGTACTCATCCTCCTGTGCTGACTTCACTCGGTTCCCGCCTGTTCCCTTGTCCTGTGATCCCCGTGCATACCCCTCATGACTACGTAAGGCGTCAGCATGTCGCGCGGGCGAGGCACCTTCTTTTTTTCACCGGTCTTTTTTCACCGGTGCCGCGTCGACTGCCCTCCACGGACACCCGCGTCTCCCCGTGGCGGCCCCTGGACGGCCCGTGAACGGCCCCCGAGCGGCCCCGGCCAGGGGTGATGCGGTCGGTATCATGCGCCCGGGGGTTCGTTTGCAGGCAGAGGGGAACGGTCGGTGGGTGGGTTGCGGTTCACGGTGCTGGGACCGATACGGGGGTGGCGGGACGGCGGCGAGCTCGCACTCGGGTCGCCGCAGCAGCGGAACCTGCTGCTCTCGCTGCTGCTGAGGGCCAACCACCCCGTGTCGACCGGTCAGCTCGTCGACGACCTGTGGGGCGAGGAGCCGCCCGCCAAGCCCATGGCCGTGATCCGGACGTACGTCCACCGCCTGCGCCGCGTCCTCGGGCCCGCCCCGCTGACCTCGCTCAGCGGGGGCTACCTGCTCACCGTGGATCCGGGGGAGCTGGACATCCACCGCTGCGAGGAGCTCGTCGGCACGGCGAAGGAGTTCAGCGGCGCCGGGGAGCACGCCCGCGCCGCCGCCGCGCTGCGCCTGGCGCTGGCCCTCTGGCAGGGCGAGCCGATGTCCGGGCTCTCCGGCCCCTATGCCGAGCGGCAGCGCGGCGAGTGGACCGAACGCCGGGTGACCGTCCTGGAGTCGTGTCTGGAGGCCGAGATCGAGGCCGGACCGTCCGGCGAGGCCGTCGCCGAACTGACCGCGGTCGCAGCCGAACACCCGCTCAGGGAACGGTTCTCCGAGCTGCTGATGCTCGCCCTCTACCGGTCCGGACGGCAGGCCGAGGCCCTGAGCGTGTACCGCGAGACGGACCGGCGGCTGCGGGCGCAGCTCGGCGTCGCCGCCGGGCCCGGCCTGCGCGAGTTGCAGCGCCGGATCCTGGTGGCCGACACCGCCCTCGTGGCGCCCGCGCCGCTCCGACCCGACACCACCACCACGGCCCGCCCGCCGTACCACGCGCCGATCCGGCCGACCCAGGTACCGGCCGACCTCGCCGACTTCACCGGCCGCGAGGCGCAGACCGAGGCGGTGCGGGCCGTCCTGCTCGCGCCCCGCACCGTGCCCGTGGCGACCGTGTCGGGCCTGGGCGGCATGGGCAAGACGGCCCTGGCCGTCCATGTCGCGCACGGGCTGGCCGCCGACTTCCCCGACGGCCAGCTCTACGTCGACCTGCACGGGGCCGACGGCCGCCCGACCCCGCCCGAGGAGGTGTTGGGCGCCTTCCTCCGCGCCCTCGGCGTACCGGCGGAGGCGCTGCCCGCCGGGCTCGCCGAACGCTCCGCCCAGTTCCGCTCGCTGCTCTCCGGCCGACGCGTGCTGATGGTCCTCGACAACGCCCGGGACGCCGAGCAGATCAGGCCGCTGCTGCCCGGCCGGCCCGGTTGCGCCGTGCTCGTCACCAGCCGGGCCAGGCTCGGTTCACTTCCCAACGCGCACGTCGTCGAGCTGCCGACCTTCGCCCCGGAGGAGGCCCTCGACCTGCTCGGCCAGGTGGTCGGCGGGCAGCGGCTGCGGGCCGAGGCGGACACGGCCAGGGAGCTCGTGCGGCTCTGCGGTCACCTCCCGTTGGCCGTGCGCATCCTCGCCGCCCGCCTCTCCTGCCGGCCGGGCTGGACCATGGCCCGGCTGCTCGACAAGCTGTCCGAGAACCGTCGCCGGCTGGACGTGCTGCGCACCGAGGACCTCGCCGTCGAGTCGGCGTTCCGCTTCGGCTACGACCAGCTGACGCCCGACCAGGCCCGTGCCTTCTGTCTGTTGGCGGTGCCGGACGTGCCCGACCTGTCGCCGGGCGCGGTCGCGGCGGTGCTCGACCTGCCCGAGCACGAGGCCGAGGAACTGGCCGAGTCCCTGGTCGACTGCTCGATGCTGGAGACCGCGCCACCGGACCGCTACCGGTACCACGACCTGCTGCGCGCCTTCGCCCAGCGGCTCACCCCGGACACAGCTGATACAGCTGATACAGCAGCCGACGTCGAGGCGGGTACGGGCTCGGGCGCGGGCTCGGCTCCGGCGGCGGACCGCCCGGCCGCCATCCTCACCCGCCTGGTGATCCACCAGCACGCCGAGACCGTCGCGGCCCTCGGCCCGGCCGCCACCCGCGCGGCCCTGACCGGCGCCGGTACACCGTACGCCGCCGACTGCCGCGTGGTGGCCCGCGGTCGCGGCGAGTACCAGGGCATCGGCGCTCTGGTCGGCCAGTACGCCGGGCTCCCCCGGCCACCCCGGCTCGATCTGGCGGCCGAACTGCTGCTCGGCGGCAGCCTGTTGTGCGAGACCGGCCAGGCCGCCCGGCCGCTGGGGCACGCGGCCAAGGTCCTGCTCCAGGCCGCCGTCCGGCAGGGCGACCGAACGGCCGAGGTCAGGGCCCGGCTGGTGCTCGGCCGGCTGCTGACCGAGGTCGGCTCCGAACCCGCGGCCCTCGGCGAGCTGCTCAGGTCCCGCGACCTGTGCATCGCCCACGGCCTGCCGGGGCCGCTGCTCGCCCTGGCCCACGCCTCGCTGGCCGCCCTGTTCGTCCAGGTCGGCCGGCCGGGCGACGCGGTCGACGGCTTCGCGGCGGCGATCGCGGTCTGGGAGCGGCTCGGCGACCGGCGCTCGGTGGCGGGCGAACTGCTCAACCTGGCCGGTGCGTTCACCGAGCTCGGCCGGCCCGAGGCGGCGGTCCGCGTCGTCGACCAGTCACTGCTGATCTGCCACCAGCTCGCCGACCACGAGCTCCAGACGCTCGCCCTCGACTCGTTGGGGACGATCGCCCACGATCGCGGCGAGTTCGAGCAGGCTCTGAGCCACCACCGCGGCGCCCTCGCCCTGCTGCGGCCGGACGACCGGCGCCGGACGGGCCGCACGCTCCTGCGGCTCACCGAGTCGCTGCGAGCCGTCGGCCGCGGCGACGAGGCGGTGGAGGCGGCCGACCGGGCGGTCGAGGTGCTGACGCTCGACGGCGACCGCCGGGGGCGGGGGCTGGCCCTGGCGGCGCTCGGTGACGCGCTCGCCGACCGCGGCGGCGCCGAGGACGCGGCCCGGGCGTGCCGGTCGGAGGCCTACGACATCCTGGCCTCCATCGGCTCCCCCGAGGCCGACCGGCTGCGCGCCCTGATCGGCCTCGGCGGGGCCGCCGACCGTCCCCGCCGGCAGTGGCCGTCCTGGCTGCCGGCGTGATCCTCCCCTCGCCCAGGGGGTGTTCGGCTGCCGGTCGGACGGCTCAGGACAGCGCCCACACCTGGCTCTCCGCGTTGGAGCAGGCCGCCACCCTGACGTAGTTGGCGACTCCGTCGGACGTCAGGCAGCCCTTGGTGGTGCCGTTGACGATCTGGTAGCCGCCCCGGACCGGCACGAAGGACCAGAGCTGGTTGTCGTTGTACGGCGGGCTCGTCCAGATCTGCACGCGCCCGTCACCCGTGTCCAGGTCCAGCACCTTGGTGTAGTTGCTGGAGGCGTTGCGCAGGAAGTACTTCCCCTCGGACAGCTTTTCCAGCCGCCACACCTGGGCCGGCGTGCCGTTGACGGCGAAGGTGCCGACCCGGTTGCCGTTCTCGTCCGCGGAGTAGGAGTTGTCCAGCGCGCCGTTGACGCCGGTGATCTGTGTCTGGGAGGGCAGCTGCGGCTGCGGTTTCGGCTCCGGCGTGGGCGGCGTGGGCGGCGTCGACGTCGCGGACGACGTGGGCGTGGGCGGTTCGTGGGAAGCGGGCGGGGACGGGACGGCGGAGGTCGGCGCGGGCGAGGCGGGGTTCTGGCTCGCGGTGGGCGCGGCGGAGGCCGAAGGGGACGCGGCGGGGGCCGGGTTGGGCGTACCGGGCCGGACGGGCGTGGTGGCGCCCTGGCCGCCGGTGGCCGTGGCGGAGGCGGGAGGGGACGCGGCGGAGCCCCGGGTGGGCGTACCGGGCCGAACGGGCACCGCGAGGTCCTGGCCGGCGACCGGCGCGGGTCCGGCGCCGGGCGTGGGGCTCCCGCCCGCTTCCGGTCCGGTCGACGGCACCGGGGTCGTCGGCTCGGCGGGCTGTTGTCCGGCGGGTTGGCGGTCGGCTGCCACCGCCGCGGGAACGGCCGGGCCCGCGACGAGGCCGGCCACCGGGCCCGCGACGGCGGCGGTGCCCGGAGCGTCGTCCTCATCGGACCGGATCACCGTCGCTCCGGAGGCCCCGACCACGCAGAGCAGCGACAGCGCCGTCACCCCGATCAGCCCGCGCAGGCGGAACCTGGCCCACCGTGCGCGTCCGACGACCGGCAGGGGCCCGACCGGGACCAACGCCGGCGCCGTCTCCTCGGCCGGTGCGAGGGCGTCCCGTACCGCCGCGGCCATCGCCGCCGCGTCGGGCCAGCGCTCGCCGGGCTCCTTGGCCATCGCCCGCTCGACCAGCGCCCACACCGGCGCGGGCACGTCCTCGGGAAGCGGCGGCACGGGCTCCGTCAGGTGCTTGAGGATCAGTTCGAGGGCGGTCTCCCCGTCGAAGGGGAGCTTGCCGGCGAGGCATTCGTAGAGGACGACGCCGAGTGCGTAGAGGTCCGCCGAGGCGGTGACCGTCCCGGTGGAGGCCTGTTCCGGCGCCTGGTAGGCGGCGGTGCCGAGCACCATGCCCGGTACGGTCAGCCGGGCGTCGCAGCCGGGCCGGGCGATGCCGAAGTCCGCGATCACCGTCCGGTCGCCGCGGACCATCAGGTTGGCCGGTTTGATGTCCCGGTGGACCACCCCGGACTCGTGCGCGGCCTCCAACCCCTCCAGCACCTGGAGTGCCATCCGGAGGGTCTCCTCCACCGGCAGCGCGCCGCGGCGTTCCAGCACGGCGCTCAGCGGTTCCCCGTCGATCAGCTCCATGACCAGGTAGCCGACCGAGGGCCGCCCGTCCACGGCGCTGTGCCCGTAGTCGTACACGCCGACGATGCCCGGGTGGCGCAGCTGCGCCATGACGCGGGCCTCGGCGTGGAAGCGTTCGGCGAAGCCGGATTCGTCCAGCAGGGCCGGCTTCACCACCTTGACCGCGACCCGGCGGCCCAGGACCTCGTCCTCGGCGAGCCACACGTCGCCCATCGACCCGCCGCCCAGCAGGTCTACCAGCCGGTAGCGGTCGGCGAGCACGGTGCCGCGCATGATACTCCCTGAATCAAGCCCGAGGACCGGAGCGAATCCGGAGACCGGCCCGGTTCCATGGGCGCACCTTGGTCCGGGGCGCCCTCCGAGGATCATGACACCGGCAAAACAACTACTGGCTTTCCATCATATGAATCACGGTCGACTCAAGCCATTCCCGCCCCATGCCCCGCCCCACGCCCCCACGCCTCGACGGCCGGGTTGACGGCCGGGTGGGGCGCCGCAGCCGGCCGGGTGGGGTGGCAGGCACCCTCCCCCAGCCACGACCGGTCACCAGTCACCGGTCCACTCGAACGAACGCCGTCGTCGAGCCTTGCGGAAGCCGTCGGCCGGGAGGCGGCTCGTCCTCGGTCCCGGACAGCCGCGGAGCAGGCCGTCAAGGCTCCCCGAGCGCCGGGCCGACTTCTCGCGTCAAAGGTTCGTAGCAAAATTACCTGTCACTGGAATGCAGGTCACCGGGCCTTTTCGCATCGCGCCCCCGGACCGGCCGACCTAGCGTGGTTCGCGGCGCTCCTCCCCGACGTTCCTCGCCGCACGCGAGCCATGGGACTGAGCCGCAGATCCGCCCGAGCACAGCTTCGGCGGCAAACGAACAGATGAATTCAGAAAGGCTCAACCATGGGCTTCAACCATGTCGACGCGGTGATGGCCGTTCCCGACAAGCCGAACCAGTTCTGGGTGTTCTCCAACACCGACTACCGGCGCGTCGAAATCACCGTGACGAGCAGCCACCCGTACCCGGACAAGCTCGTCAGCAAGGGCACCATCCGCGAGGACTGGCCCAGCCTGTCGGACTTCGCGAAGATCGACGCCGTCATGAAGGTCCCGGACGGCAGCAACGAGTACTGGGTCTTCTCCGGCGACCGGTTCGTGCGGATCAACGTCGCCAACGGGGAGCCGCACAAGGACACGAAGACCTACGGTCCGGCGCCGCTGAGCGAGTGGGAAGGCCTCACCAAGGGCTGACGGCCGCCTCGGGTGCCCGGACCGCACCTGGCCCGCCGCACCCAGCACTGGACGCCCGGCCGGGCCGACCCCGGCCGGGCGTCTCACGTACCCGTACGCGCCCTGGCCTTCGAGCCCCCATCCGCCCCGCTCACGTTCACCCGCTCCGATCGGAGACCTGCCCATGGGTCAGTTCGTCACAGACGTCAACGTCCTGGTCGCCTACGACGACCCGGTACGAAGTCCGTTCCACACACCCACCGGGTGGGAGTGGATCGACGTCGACCTGAACAAGGGCGCGCACGGCGCCTACCTGTACCTCGTCTTCGAACGGTCCGCCGACGACCGGCCCGTCACCGGCATCCGCGTCCTGAAGGACGACGAGAAGCCGCCCGCCGGGTACCAGAAGCTGCCGGTCGACCTCAACAGGGGGACGCCCGTGCACGGCACGGCCCTGTTCCTGGCCGTCACCCGCCAGGAAGGCGCAGGCCGGCCCATCGTCGACCTCACCGTCACGCATTGGCAGGACGGATCGCAGGAGATCCCTCCCGAGACGGGCTACACCCGCGTCGACACGGATCTCAACAAGGGCGCCAAGGGCGACTTCATCTACCTCGACTACCTCCGGGCCACCGAGAACGCACCCTCCGGTTCGCCCGCCACGCCGGACCAGGAGAACGCGTGAACACTCCCCACTCCCCGCAGAGCGCTCCGTCGCTGCCGGACTCGCTGCTGAAGGCCCTCAAGCGCAAACCCCGCCCCGGCGGCCTGAAGGCCATCCGACACGTGGTCTTCCTGATGCAGGAGAACCGTTCCTTCGACCACTACTTCGGCAGCAACTTCCGAGGAGTGCGCGGGTACGACGACCGCAACCTCGTCACGTTCCCCGGGACCGGCGGCCACACCGTCCTCGACCAGCCCGACCCCGACCATCCGTCCAAGCCCCAGAGGCCCTACCAGCTCAGGCCGGACCAGGGTACGGCCGAGCCCGCGGCCCACACCTGGCCCACCGGCCACCAGGCGTGGAACAACGGCCGCTACGACCAGTGGATCAAGGCCAAGGGGACCGTCACGATGGGCTACTTCGACCAGCCGGAGGTCGTCGGCACCTACCGGGCGCTGGCCGAGCGGTTCACCGTGTGCGACGCCTACCACTGCTCGGTGATGAGCGAGACCACCTCGAACCGCAACTACCTCTTCAGCGGATTCGGCGGCTGGGAGCCCGACGGGTCGCGGGTCACCGGGTCGACCGCGCACGACCGCGAGGACCCCGGGAAGAGCTTGGACAAGGACCTACGGAAGCTGGGTTACAACTGGTCCAGCTACCCCGAGATCCTGGAGGTCAACAACGACCCCTTCGGCGCCGACGGTATCAGCTGGCGCGTCTACCAGGGCTGGGACAACTACTACGACAACAACCTGGACTTCCACGCCGAGTTCAAGCGGATCTTCCAGACCGTGCTGGAGAAGGCCGAGCTCAAGTACCTGAGCCTGTACGACTTCTACAAGGATCCGGGTCAAGTTCAGCAGACGGACGTGGAGGCCCTCGCCAAGGCGGTCGCCGCCCTGCCGCCGGCCGACCGGAGCCTCTACGACCGCGGGCTCTTCCGCTGCCCGCCCCCGCCGGACTCGAAGCAGAACCCGAAGAACTACCGCGACTTCGTCTACGCGTTCGCCCAGGATGTGGCGGCGAAGAGGGTCCCCCGGGTCTCGTACCTGGTGCCCTCGGACGCGGACTCGGAGCACCCGGGCGACGGCGGTTCGGCCCCCATGGCCGGTGAGGAGGTCGTCGCCCAGGTCCTGGACGTCATCGCCTCCGACGAGGACATGTGGGACTCCACCGTGCTGTTCATCAGCTACGACGAGAACGACGGCTTCTTCGACCACGTGCCGCCGCCGGTGCCCCCGCAGGGCGTCGACGACGAGTACGTCGGCGACCAGCCCATCGGTCTGGGCATGCGCGTACCGATGATCGTCGTCTCCCCGTGGACGGTGGGCGGCTACGTCAACTCCCAGGTCTTCGACCACACCTCACAAGTCCGTTTCCTGGAGGAGTGGTTGGGCGTACGGCAGCCCGCCATCAGCCGCTGGCGGCGCACCGTGGCCGGCAACCTCACCTCGGTCTTCGACTTCGACCGCACCGGCGACCCGCCGTCGCAACCCACCGACCCCACCCGGCGTCTGGCCCGCCCGCTGCCGTACCAGCCGGACGCCCACGGCGCCCTGGACCAGCAGCAGGGCGCGTTCGTCCTCCAGCCGACCAATACCGGCGCCGCCTCCGTACACCTGACCCTGTACGACAACGTCGGCACGTCCGGCAGCTACGACGCACCCCGGCACTTCGACGTGCTCGGCACCACCACGCCCGCCACCAAAGTGCCGGTGCGCGAGGGAAGTTACGACTTCTACCTCACCGGCCCCAACGGATTCCGCCGCGAGTTCGCCGGGAAGGCCGCCGGGGCCGCCGCCGACACCTCCGTGGCCACCGCCATCGCCGCCGCCCCGAAGCGCACCCTCACCCTGACGATCACGTCGCCGAGCGCCACGCCGCAGGCCGTCACCCTGGCACCCCGGCACTACAGCACCGCGAAGGCGCTGACCGGGACCGTCGCCACGGGCAAACCCCTCGTCCTCGCCTGGGACACCGAGGACGCCGGCGGCTGGTACGACCTGGACCTCGCGATCGCCGAGGACGCGTCCTTCCGCCGCCGCCTCATGGGCCACGTCGAGAACGGCCACCCGAGCATCAGCGGCTGAACGGCGAAGAGGCCGGCGCCGGGGCGCGGCGCCGGCCTCTTCGGGTGTGGGGTGTTCTACCGGCGGCCGCGGGCCGGTGCGGGGTTGAGCTTGGCGCTGAGCACCGACAGGAAGGTCGGGAGCCTGTCCACCGCGGTCTTGGGGACGGGGGTGACCTGGACGGTGTCCCGGACCACGTCCTGCACGACGAGCTTGTAGGTGCCGCCCTCCTCGACGAGTTCGGCGGCGTAGAGCAGTGTTTCTTCCACCAGGGGTCCCTCCGGTTGTCTGTCGTACGGCGGGTCAGGAACCGTTGAGCCAGGCGTTCCACGCCTTGGTCGCCTGCTCCTCGTCCGCTCCCTCGGCGAACAGGTGGTGGCCCAGCCAGATCGGCCAGTTCCAGGAGCTGCCGTTGTAGAACCGGTACAGGGTGTCCGGGCCGCGCAGACCGATGAAGTCGGGGCTCAGGTAGTCCACGACCACCTCTTCCGGGCCGCCGTCCGCGCCCGGGAGGTCGAGTGACAGCCGGTCGCCGACGGCCGTGTCGTCGGCCAGGCCGAGGCGCCGGCGCAGCGTGGCGAAGTCGGCGGGGTCGGCGGTCGGTCCGGGCCGGGCGGCCTTGACGTAGACGGCGGTGCGGTCGGCGAAGTGCGTCAGGTACTGGGCGAGGCTGTGCTGGTAGAGGTCGACGTGCTTCTCGGCCGCGTCCGCCCTGGTGTCCCAGCCGTCGTCGACGACGCCCTCGTGCACCCAGTGGATCCCCATCCGCAGGTGGCTCGACGTGCCGTCGGCCGCCTCGATGTGGTAGCTGAGGGTGTTCGAGAAGCCGCCGTCCCTGGTCGCCCGGACGGCGAAGTGGTGCGGCGGCTCCCAGGCCACGACGGTGCCGCCGCCGCGGGAGACCGTCCCGCCGACGTGCGGCTCGACCTCCATGGGGTACAGCCAGCTGAGGTTGCCGGCGCCGGTGGCGATCGCCTGCCAGACCTGGTCCGGTGCGGCGGGCAGGTCCTGTTCCCGGCGCACCTGGAACTCTCGGGCCATGGTCGGTTCTCCTTCGCAGTCGATGGTCTTGTCGTTCGGTGGGGTTGTCGTTCGACGGGCTTGTCGTTCGACGAGGTTGTCGTTCAGTAGGTGAGCGGCAGGGCGCACAGCCGCCGTTGCAGCGGGTTGGGCCGCCAGTCGAGGGCCGTCCCGTCGGCGAGTGCGAGGCCCGGGAGCCTGCGGACCAGGGTGCCGACCGCCAGTTCGGTCTGGAGCTTGGCGAGCGGTCCGCCGAGGCAGAAGTGCGGGCCCGTGCCGAAGGTCAGGTGCCGGTTGCGGGTGCGCGCCAGGTCGAGTCGGTCGGGGTCCTCGAAGCGGTCCTCGTCGCGGTTGGCCGCGCCGAGGAACAGGTACACCAGCTCGCCCTCGCGCAGCATCCGCCCGCCGATCTCGACGTCCTGCGCGACGACCCGGACGATCGCCTGGGTCGGCGTGTCGTAGCGGGCCAGCTCCTCGACGGCGGTGCGGATCAGCGCCGGGTCCTCGCGCAGCCGGGCCAGCTGGTCGGGGTGGCGCAGCAGGGCGAGGGTGCCGTTGCCGATCAGGTTGGCGGTGGTCTCGTCCCCGGCGGTGATGAGGACGAAGCAGGTGGACAGCAGTTCGGAGTCGGTGAGCCGGTCGTCCGTGGCCTGGGTGGTGACCAGGGCGCTGATCAGGTCGTCGCCCGGATCGTCGCGGCGCTGCCGGATGAGCCGGGACAGGTACTCCTCGTACTGGTCGACGGCGGCCTCGGCCTGCTCGATGTCGGCGGTCAGGTTGCCGATCCGACGGAACCAGGTCTTGACTTCGGGGCGGTCCTCGGGCGGGATGCCGAACAGCTCGCAGGCGACGGCCAGGGGCAGCGGGGAGGCGACCGCCTCGATGAAGTCCATGGCGGGCCCCTGGGCCACGGCCCGGTCGATCAGGTCGTCGACGACCGTCTGGATGCCGTCCCGCAGGGCCTCGACCCGCCGGGCGGTGAACGCCCGGTTGACGAGCTTGCGCAGCCGGGCGTGGTCCGGCGGGTCGGTGTTGGTCATCACCCGGCCGAGCCGGTCGGTGAGCCGGCTCAGGGCCTTCAGGTTGCCGCCCAGGCCGCTGAGGGCCCGGGTCATCCGGTCCCGGTCGTTCGACAGGCGCAGGTCGCTCAGGGCGGCGTCGATGTCGGCGTACCGGGTGAGGTACCAGATGCCCTGGTCGCTGCGGTGGACCGGGCTCTCGCGCCGCATGCGGGCGTAGAACGGGTACGGGTCGCGGCGGGCCTCGGGCGTGTACAGGGCCGCGGCGAGGTCGCCGGGCCCGGCTGCAGCGGCTGTACCGGGGGCGTCGGTTCCGAGGGTGTCGGTGGAGGTCACGTCGGCCGCGCTACTTCCTGGCGTCCATGGCGTCGGCGAGGCTCCTGGGCCGCATGTCGGTCCAGGACTGCTCGACGTACTCCAGGCAGGCGGTGTGGCTGTCGGGGCCGTGGGCGACGGTCCAGCCCTCGGGGACGTCGGCGAACTGCGGCCACAGCGAGTGCTGGTTCTCCTGGTTGACGAGCACGAGGAAGGTGGCGTCCTGGTCGTCGAACGGGTTGGTCATGGGTCAGTCCTCCTGGTGGGAACGGGCGGTGTCGCCGGTGACCTCGGCGAGGCGGGCGGCCACGATCGGTCCGATCTGGGCCAGCGAGCCCGGCTGGGTCATCCGGTCGTGGCGGGTGGTGATGTCGTGCGAGTCGATCCGGCCGGTGACGTACGGGCGCCAGGTGCCGGCGCCGGCCGAGTCCTCGGTGCGGTCGA
Organism: Kitasatospora sp. NPDC058478; assembly: GCF_042720345.1. Classification (NCBI taxonomy): domain Bacteria; kingdom Bacillati; phylum Actinomycetota; class Actinomycetes; order Kitasatosporales; family Streptomycetaceae; genus Kitasatospora; species Kitasatospora sp. NPDC058478. The sequence goes on from NZ_JBHXML010000115.1 coordinate 13,523, forward strand.
TCGTGGAGTTGAACAGCAGCAGGTCCCCCTCGAACCGGCCGGGGGCATGGGCGACCGCCAGCTCGGCGTTGTTGATCATGATCCGGACGACGGCCTCGATGCGCCGTTCGTCCAGGTGCGCCAGGGCGCTGCCCCGACGGCGCAGGATCTCGGCGACCTCGGCGTAGGACAGCGGCCCCTCGCCCAGTTCGGCGGGGTCGCAGTCGAGGATGCCGACGAGCACGTCCCGCTCGGTGGGCACGGCGGAGTCGTCGAGCACCACGTCCTTGACCGGGTAGGCGTCGAGGGTCGCCAGCAGTTCGGTGCGCTCGCCGCGGGCCTGGAGCTCGCAGGCGATCGCGTGGGCGATCAGCCCGCCGGCGGACCAGCCGAGCAGCCGGTAGGGGCCGTCGGCCTGGACCTTGCGGATCTGGTCGGCGTAGTCGGCCGCCATCTCCTCGTACGACGTCGGCAGGGCCTCGGCGTGCGCGAGACCGCGTGCCTGGATCGCGTACACCGGGTACTCCGGGCCGATGTGGTTCAGCAGGCCGGAGTAGGACCAGCTGATGCCGCCGCCGGGGTGGATGCAGAACAGCGGCGGGCGGGTGCCGGTGGACCGCAGAGGCAGCACCACGTCGAACGCGTCCTCGGCGTCGTCCATGGCCAGCCGACTGGTCAGACCGGCGACGGTGGGGGCCTCGAACAGGGTGCGCAGGCCCACCGGGACACCCAGCGTCTCGCGGATGCGCGAGACCAGGCGGGCGGCCAGCAGCGAGTGCCCACCGAGGTCGAAGAAGCTGTCGTCGAGGTGGACCTGCTCCCGGCCGAGGATCTCGGCGAACAGGGCGCACAGCAGCTGCTCCTGCGGGGTGCGCGGGCCGCGGCCGGCGCCCGTCGCCTCGGACTCGGGTGCAGGCAGCGCGGCCCGGTCCAGCTTGCCGTTGGCGGTCAGCGGCAGCGCGTCGAGGGTGACGAAGGCCGACGGCACCATGTACTCGGGCAGTTCGCGGCCGAGCCGGCGGGCGAGGCCGTCCGGCGCGGGCGCACCCTCGGCGGCGGGCACCAGGTAGGCGACCAGGCGCTTGTCGCCCGGCCGGTCCTCGCGGGCGACGACGGCCGCCTGGGCCACGCCCGGGCAGGCGGCGAGGAGGGCCTCGACCTCGCCGGGCTCGATCCGGAACCCGCGCAGCTTGACCTGCTCGTCGGCGCGGCCGACGAACTCCAGGGTGCCGCCGGGCAGCCACCGGACGAGGTCCCCGGTGCGGTACATGCGCTCCCCCCGCTCGAACGGGCAGGCGACGAAGCGCTCGGCGGTCAGGCCCGGCCGGCCCGGGTAGCCCCGGGCCACGCCCGCCCCGGCGAGGTACAGCTCGCCCTCCACGCCCACCGGCACCGCGCGCAGCCCGGCGTCGAGCACGTACGCCCGCATGTTCGCCATGGGTCGGCCGATCGGCACGCTCGCGGCGGCTTCGGGCAGCGCGCGGACCCGGTGGTGGGCGGCGAAGGTGGTGGCCTCGGTCGGGCCGTAGCCGTTGACCACGGCGGTGTGCGGGCAGGCCGCCAGCACCCGGGAGACGGCCGACGGCGGCACCACGTCGCCACCGGTCCACACCTCGCGGACCGTGGCGAGCAGGTGCGGCCGCTCCTCGGCCACCAGCCGGAACAGGCCGGCCGTCAGCCACAGTCCGGTCACCCCGTGCTCGGCGACCGCTCCCGCGAGCAGGTCGAGGTCGAGCCGGCCGGGCGGTACGACGACGATCGTGCCGCCGCCGAGCAGCGGCGCCCAGAGCTCGTACGTCGCGGCGTCGAAGGCCGTGGGCGAGTGCAGCAGCACCCGGTCGTGGCCGCCCTCGCGCCAGCACGGGGCGAGGGCGAGCGCCGCCACGTCGCGCTGGGTGACACCGACGCCCTTCGGCCGGCCGGTCGAACCGGAGGTGTACATCACGTAGGCCAACTGCCGGGGATCGCAAGGGATCTGCGGGTCGGATCCGTCGGGCTCGGCCTGGCTCAGCGCGGTCAGCACGTCCTCGGTGAGCACCAGGGCCGCGCCGGTCTCCCGGAGGATCAGGTCGATCCGGGAGGACGGGAACCGCGGATCGAGCGGGACGTACGCGCCGCCGGCCTTGACGATCGCCAGGATCGCGACGACGAGGTCCGCCGAGCGCTCCAGCAGCACCGCGACCGGGGTCTCCGGCCGCACGCCCTGGCCGATCAGGGCCCGGGCCAGGCGGTTGGCCCGCCCGTCGAGCTCCCGGTAGGTCAGCTCGGCGCCGTCCGCGACGACCGCGACCGCGTCCGGCGTGGCCCGCGCTCGGCGGGCGAACAGCTCCGGCAGGGCGGCCCTGGGCAGTTCGGCCTCGGGCAGTTCAGCGCCGGGCAGTTCGGCGTCGGTCCGGTTGAACTCGACCAGCAGTTCGCGGCGTTCCTCGCCGGACAGCAGGTCGAGCCGGCCGATCGGCTGGTCCGGCTCGGCGGCGGCCGCGCGCAGCAGCCGCACCCAGCGGGCGAACAGCAGCTCCACGGTGGCCGGGTCGAACAGGTCGGTCACGTACTCGACCGCGCCGAGCACGCCGGCCGGGCTGCCGTCCGGGCCGTACTGCTCGGCCAGGCTGACGGTCAGGTCGACCCGGGCGGTGCCGGTGGGGGCCTCCAGGTGGGCGGTCTCCAGGCCCGGCAGGGCGAACTCCCCGGCCGGGGCGTTCTGCAGGCCGAGCATGACCTGGAACAGCGGGTGGTGGGCCAGCGACCGGGTGGGGTTGACGGCCTCGACCAGGTACTCGAACGGCACGTCCTGGTGGGCGTAGGCGGCCAGCGCCTTCTGCCGCACCCGGCCGACGAGTTCGGCGAAGCCCGGGTCGCCTGCGGTGTCGGTGCGCAGCACCAGCGTGTTGACGAAGAACCCGACGAGGTCGTCCAGCGCCTGGTCGGTGCGCCCGGCGATGGGGCTGCCGATCGGGATGTCGGTGCCGGCGCCGAGCCGGGTGAGCAGGGCGGCGAGGCCGGCCTGGAGCACCATGAACATGCTGGCGCCGTACGCGGTGGCCAGATCCCGCAGGTCCTGGTGCAGGTCCGCGTCGAACCGGACCTCGATCCGGCCGCCGCGCTGGGAGGCCTCGGCCGGCCGGGGCCGGTCCGCGGGCAGCCGCACCTGGTCCGGCAGGCCCGCCAACTCCTGCTTCCAGTAGCCGAGTTGCCGGGCGAACAGGCTGCCCCGGTCGGCGGCCTCGCCGAGCAGGTCGCGCTGCCACAGGGTGTAGTCGGCGTACTGGACCGACAGCGGGGACCACTGCGGTGCCCCGCCCTGGCAGCGGGCCGCGTAGGCGGTGGCCAGGTCCCGGGAGAGCGGGCCCATCGACCAGCCGTCGGCGGCGATGTGGTGCACCACGACCAGCAGGACGTGCCGCCCGGGGGCGAGCGCGTAGAGCTCCGCCCGGATCGGCGGCTCGGCGGCCAGGTCGAAGCCGCGCCGGGCCGCCTCGGCGAGCCGTTCGGCCAGCCGGCTCTCGTCGAGCTCGACCACCGGGAGCGGCGGGTGCGCCTCGTCCGCGCCCAGCACCTGCTGGTGGGGCGCCCCGTCCGTCTCCCGCAGGACGGTGCGCAGGCTCTCGTGCCGGGCGACCACGTCCGCCAGCGCTGCCGCCAGCGCCTCCCGGTCGAGGTCGCCGGTCAACCGCAGGGCGAGCGGCATGTTGTAGGTGGCGCTCGGCCCGTCCATGCGGTGCAGGAACCACAGGCGGCGCTGGGCGAAGGACAGCGGGAGCCGCTCGGGGCGCGGGCGGGCGGTCAGCGCGGGCCGCTCGGTGACGGACCCGTCGAGGCGGCCCGCCAGGGCGGCCACGGTCGGGTGCTCGAACAGCGTCCGGATCTCCAGTTCGGCGCCGAGGACAGCCCGGACCCGGGAGGCCAGGCGGGTCGCCAGCAGCGAGTGGCCGCCGAGGTCGAAGAAGCTGTCCTCGACACCGACGTGGGGCAGGCCGAGCACGTCGGCGAAGAGTTCGGCGAGCAGCTGCTCCTGCGGGGTGCGTGGCGCCCGGCCGCCGGCGGCCGCCCCGAGGTCGGGGGCGGGCAGCGCGCGGCGGTCGAGCTTGCCGTTGGCGGTCAGCGGCAGCGCGTCCAGCACCACGAACGCCGACGGCACCAGGTAGTCGGGCAGCCGGGCGCCCAGCCAGCCCCGGAGTTCGGCGGCCAGGGCCGGGGCACCGCGCTTTCCGGCCGGGCGGTTGGTGAGCGCGGACAGCGCCGCGCCCGCGCCCCGGGTGGGCCGGTACGCCTCGGCCGGGGCGTCGCCGGGTGCGCCGTCGGGTGCGACGCCTGGTACGCCGTCGAAGAGCACGTCCAGGGCGTCCGGGCCGGTGGCCGACCAGGTGACGGACACCCGGCGGCCGAGCGCGTCCCCGAGGGCGTGGAAGTCCTCGGGATCGGGCGCCGCGTCCTCCTGCGGGGCGCGCAGCCGCTCCAGCAGCGGCCCGAGCGGGAGGTCCTCCTCCTGCACGGCCCGGGCCAGGGCCGCCTCGCGGACCACGCGGCGGTTGGGTGCCCCGGTGATCCGGACCGGGCGGCCGTCGTGCCACCCGAGGAGCTCGCACAGCTCCGGCAGAGCGGTCACGTCCCGGCCCCAGCGGAGTTCGACCGGCTCGTCGCCCTGCGCCGGGGTGGCGGGCCGCTTGCGCAGGGTGACGTCGTAGCGGTAGCGGGTCAGCTCGTTGTGGTGGCGGCCCCGCTTGACCTCCACCGTCACCGCGCCGACGTCCGCACCGACGTCCGCGCCGTTCTCCCGCAGGACGGTGAAGAAGTCCGGGTCGACCAGGAGTTCCTTCTCCACCAGCAGGGACTGCTCCACCGCGCGCCGCACGGCGGGCAGGTCGGCGCCGTCGGCGGCCCGGTGCAGTTGGACGGCGGTGGCCAGCGGGCGCAGCAGTCGCAGGTTGCGGATGTCGCCGAGGAAGAGCGCGCCGCCGGGGGCGAGCAGTCGCATCAGCTTTTCGATCACGTCGGTGAGGTAGTCGGCGGACGGGAAGTACTGCACGACCGAGTTGATGACGATGGTGTCGAAGTGCCCGGCCGGGAGGCCGTCGGTGTCGTGCGCCGGGCGGGTCTGCAGCACGACACGGTCGGCCAGTTGCTCCTGCCGGGCGATCTGGGCGGCCAGCGCGTCGATCGCGGTGGCGGAGAAGTCGGTCGCCCAGTACGTCTCGCAGTGCGGTGCGACCTGCGAGAGGAGCAGGCCGGTGCCGACGCCGACCTCCAGTACCCGGCGGGGGCGCAGGGCCAGGATGCGGGAGACGGTCGCGTCGCGCCATTCCCTCATCTGCTCGACGGGGATCGGGCTGGCGTCGTAACTGCTGTTCCAGCCGACGAAGTTCTGACCGAAGGCGGTTTCCTCGGGGGTGATGGGCAGGGCGTCGTAGATGTCCTGCCATTCGCCCACGTGGTCGGCTTCCAGGGCGCTGTCGCGGGCCTCCGTCTGGTGGGGGACGACGTAGCCGATGAGGCGGTCGTCCTGGGCGAGGACGGCGGCCCGGGCGACGGCGGGGTGCTCGGCCAGAGCCGTCTCGATCTCGCCGGGCTCGACCCGGAAGCCGCGCACCTTCACCTGGTCGTCGGCGCGGCCGACGTACTCCAACTGACCGTCGCCCAGCCAGCGCACCACGTCGCCGGTGCGGTACATCCGGCTGCCCGCCTCGAACGGGCAGGCGACAAAGCGGCCCGCCGTCAGGGACGGCCGGTTCAGGTAGCCGCGCGCCAGGCCCGCGCCCGCGACGTACAGCTCGCCGGGCACGCCGGGCGGCACCGGCCGCAGCCGCTCGTCCAGCACGTACACCCGCGCGTTGGCGATCGGCCGCCCGATCGGCGGCACGCCCGCCCCCGGGGACAGCGGGTCGCTCATCGTCGCGCACACCGTCGTCTCCGTCGGGCCGTACGCGTTGACCATCCGGCGCCCCGGGGCCCAGCGCGCCACCAGCTCCGGCGGGCAGGCCTCGCCCGCCACCACCAGGGTCGACACCGTCACCGCGCCCCCCGGCAGGGCCGCCAGGACGGACGGGGGCACGGTCGCGTGGGTGACCGCGAGCCCCGGGTCGGTCAGCGCGGCCACCGGCTCCGCCGCCGACGGCAGCACCAGGGCCGCGCCGCGCAGCAGGGCGGTGAAGATCTCCGACACCGAGGCGTCGAAGCTGGGCGAGGCGAACTGGAGCACCCGGCTGTCGGGTGCGATCGCGAACCGCTCGATCTGGGCGGCGACCAGACTGGCGACGCCGCCGTGGGCGACCACGACGCCCTTGGGACGGCCGGTCGAACCCGAGGTGTAGATCACGTAGGCCGGGTGCCGGACGTCGAGGGCGACCACGGGATCCGTGTCCGGCCACTCGGAGGCCTCGGACGCCTCGGCGACCAGCGCCGGATCGTCGACCACCAGCGCCGGGCGGGCGTCCTCCAGCATGTACGCGATCCGCGCCGCCGGGTACGAGGGGTCCACGGGCAGGTACGCGGCACCGGCCTTCAGGACACCCAGAACGGCCACCACCGACTCCACCGAACGCGGCAGCGCCACCGCCACGACCTGCTCCGGCCCGACCCCACGGGCGATCAGCGCATGCGCGAACCGGTTCGCCCGCGCGTTCAACTCCCGGTACGTCAACTCGGCACCACCGGACACCAGGGCGAGCGCATCCGGCGTCGCCGCCACCTGCACCGCGAACGCCTCCGGCACCGGCACGGCGGCCACCTCGCGGG
>NZ_JBHXML010000116.1:0-19516 GCF_042720345.1 Kitasatospora sp. NPDC058478
GGTCTGCTGGGGCCGCCTGGGACGCAATGATGTGCCGGCCCCCCCCGCAGCCGTCGCCCGTATACGCGATCGCGGGGCGCGGGGGGGGGCCGCCCGCCGCGCTGCTCGCGGCGGGCGGCCCCCGGTGCGCCCCCGCGTGCGCTCCCGGTGTCGGCGGTCAGCCCAGCAGCCGCGACCAGAACCGGGCCCAGCGTCCGCGCGGCTTCACGGGGTCGGACACCGGGGGCGCCCCGGCCGGCTCGGCGTGCGCCGGGTAGCCGGGAGCGTGGTGCCAGGACTGGTCGGCGGTGGCGACCCGGCCCTCGCGCATGATCCGGACGGTGTGTCCGCCACACCCCGGGCAGGTCGGCTTGAGCAGCGGGGACGGTACCCGGACACCGTTGGCGTGGTATTCGAACACGACGTGCCCGTCCTTGCCGGCGTGGTGCTCGATGTCGTACGCCTGCTCCCAGCCGTACCCGCATCGCAGGCAGGCGAAGGAGTAGGCCTCCCGCACGGTCTCGACGGGAGTGTGCGGCCTTCCGGCCAGGCCGGGGGCGCTCAGCGCGTTGCCACCGAGGGGGCTACCGATCATCTCGCTCATAGCCGTCTCCCAGCGCCCGCCGGGCGCTCGCCCGGCTGGGTCTTTCCATTCCAGGAAATGCCCTGACGGCCTCGGCCGATGCCCTGCTTGTGAAGAGTTGGACGCGGGTTGGGAACTCCTATACGAAAGGCCTGGATCGTTCCGGAAACCGCGACCGAATCTTCAGCTCCGTGGGCGTTTACCGGGGCCTTCCCTCAAAGGTACGACTCCCCCGGAGTCACGCAACCCCCGGAATTCACCCCTCTTTCAGGGCCCCGTCCCGGCCGCCGCCGGGCCCGCTTCCGGCGCTACTTCCCGGCCCCGTTCCCGGCCCCCTTCGCGGCCCCGCCCCCGGCCTCGTTCTTCGCCTCGTTCTTGGCCGCCACCACCGCGTCGAACACCTCCCGCTTCGGCAGCGCGAGCTCCGCCGCGACGGCCGCGATGGCCTCCTTGCGGCGCTCCCCGGCCTCCTCCCGGACGGCCACCAGCCGGGCCAGCTCGGCGGGGGTGAGCTCCTGCGGCGCCGCCGGCGGGGCGCCCGCGACGACGACGGTGATCTCGCCCCTGACGCCTTCGGCGGCCCAGGCCGCCAGGTCGCCGAGGGGCCCGCGCTTCACCTCCTCGTACGTCTTGGTGAGCTCGCGGCAGACGGCGGCGGGCCGGTCGGCGCCGAACGCCTCGGCCATCGCGGCGAGCGCCTCGGCGATCCGGTGCGGCGCCTCGAAGAAGACCATGGTGCGCGGCTCGGCCGCGATCGAGGCGAGCTGCCGGGCCCGGTCGCCGGTCTTGCGCGGCAGGAAGCCCTCGAAGGTGAAGCGGTCGACGGGCAGGCCGGACAGCGCGAGCGCGGTGAGCACGGCGGACGGCCCGGGCACCGCGGTGACCTTGACGTCGGCCTCGACGGCGGCGGCGACCAGCCGGTAGCCGGGGTCGGAGACGGACGGCATGCCGGCGTCGGTGACCAGCAGCACCCGGGCGCCGCCGAGCAGTGCCTCGACCAGTTCGGGGGTGCGGCCGACCTCGTTGCCCTCGAAGTAGGAGACCACCCGCCCGGCCGGGGTCACCCCGAGCGCCTGGGTGAGCCGGCGCAGCCGCCGGGTGTCCTCGGCCGCGATCACGTCCGCCGTGGCCAGTTCGGTGAGCAGCCGGGGCGGGGCGTCCGAGACGTCGCCGATGGGGGTGCCTGCGAGAACGAGTACTCCTGTCACGGGCCCCATCCTTGCAGCTACCGCGGCCCGGGGGCTTTTGGTGACGATTCGGGCAGCTTCCGAGGGAGCGGTCACACGTGCGAGAAGCGCCCCTACGATGTGGCGGATGAACGGCGACACGGCGGCTCGCACGCCCACTGGTACAGACCACACCGCGCAGGATGGCGGCGACGTGGCCGGCCTGCCGTCCTCCGCCGTCCCGGCTCCGCGGCCCGCCGACCAGGCCGGGAGCCCCGCGCAGCACGACCGACCCGACCAACCCGGCAGCCCGGATCAAGCCGGCAGCGCCGCGCGGAGCTGGCGCGAGCGGCTGGCCGGGTTCGGCTACGCCGGCCGCCCGGTGGCCCCGCTGGCCGAGCGCCTGGCCCCGCCGATGCCGGACGGCCCCGGGGTGACCCCGGCGGTGGTGCCCCCGTCTCCGCTGCTGCTGCGGCTGGGCGTGTCCGTGCCGCCGGCCGTGTGGTCGTGGCTGTGCCGCTGGTCCGGCTGGCTGGGCCCGATCGCGGTGGCGGTGTTCGCCGGGATCCTGCGCTTCACCAACCTCGGCCAGCCGCACGCGATCATCTTCGACGAGACGTACTACGCCAAGGACGCCTACGCGCTCTGGCACGGCGGCTACGAGATCAACTGGCCGGACGGCGCCAACGAGCAGATCATGACGCCCGGCGCGGCCGTCCCGTACCGCTCGACGGCGTCCTACGTGGTCCATCCGCCGGTGGGCAAGTGGATCATCGGCGCCGGCGAGATGCTGTTCGGCATGAACCCCTTCGGCTGGCGGTTCGCGGTGGCCCTGCTCGGCACGCTGTCGGTGCTGATGGTGGCCAGGATCGCCCGCCGGCTGTTCCGCTCGACCCTGCTGGGCTGCGTGGCCGGCCTGCTGCTCTCGGTGGACGGCCTGCACCTGGTGCTCAGCCGCGCCGCGCTGCTGGACCTGGTGGTGATGTTCTGGATCCTCGCCGCCTTCGGTTTCCTACTGCTGGACCGCGACCGCACCCGGGCCCGGCTGGCCGACCGGCTCGGCGGGGTGGCGGACGCGGTGCTGGCGCAGCGGGCGAACCTGGGCTGGCGCCCGTACCGGATCGCGGCCGGCGTCTGCGTCGGCCTGACCTGCGCCACCAAGTGGAGCGGCCTGTACGTCGCGGCGGCCTTCGGCGTGATGACGGTGCTGTGGGACGTCGGCGCCCGCCGCCTGGCCGGGGCCCCGCGCCCGTACCTGGCGACGCTCGCCCGGGACGTGGTGCCGGCCTTCGTGTCGGTCGTGGTGGTGTCGCTGGTCGTCTACGTCACGTCCTGGTGGGGCTGGTTCGCCAGCAGCAACGTGCCGGGCAAGGGCGGCTGGGGCCGGGACTGGGCGGTCGGCCGCTCGACGGACTACCCGTGGATACCCGAGGGGCTGCGCGCCCTGTGGCACTACCACTCGACGGTCTACGACTTCCACACCCACCTGAGCGACCCGCACACCTACCAGTCGAACCCGTGGTCCTGGCTGGTGCTGGGCCGGCCGGTCTCGTTCTTCTACGAGTCCCCCAAGCAGGGCCAGAGCGGCTGCACGGCCGCCGAGTGCGCCCGCGAGGTGCTGGGCATCGGCACCCCGCTGCTGTGGTGGGCGGCCGTGGTGGCGCTGGTGTACTGCCTGTGGCGCTGGGTGGCGCGGCGGGACTGGCGGGCCGGAGCGGTGCTGTGCGGCCTGGCCGCCGGCTACCTGCCGTGGTTCGCCTACCAGCAGCGGACGATCTTCCTCTTCTACGCGGTGGTGTTCGTCCCGTTCCTGGTGCTCGCGGTGACCATGCTGGTCGGTGCGCTGATCGGGCCGCCGGGCGCCTCCCGGGACCGCCGGATCATCGGTTCGGCGGCGGCCGGGCTGCTGGTGCTGCTGATCGTGTGGAACTTCCTCTTCTTCTTCCCGCTGTTCACCGGGCAGACGATTCCGATGGACGACTGGCGCCAGCGGATGTGGTTCAACAGCTGGATCTGATCGACACCGCTGTTCCCTGAATCGTCCGTATGCGGTGCACGACACGTACCAGATCCGTCACAACTCGCGGGCATTTCGTCGGCGCACCGATCGGCGCTGCCTAGGGTGGGGGGAACAGCGTGTCCGGCCCCGGTCGGTTGCGCCCGTCCGGCAGACCCTTGGGGGAACAGCACCATGCGCAGAGGCGCGAAGATCGGCATCATCACCGGCGTCTCCGTCGCCGTGCTCGCAGGCGGTGGCTACGGGGCGTACAGCCTGATGGGCGGCTCGAACTCCGGATCGTCCTCGGCGAAGAAGCCCCGCACGGTGGTCGCCGAGCCGCCCTCGGCCGAGCAGGCGACCAACGGTGCGAAGGACTTCCTGGCGGCCTGGGCGGCCGGCGAGCTGGACAAGGCGGCCGCGCTGACGGACGACCCGGCCGCGGCCACCACCGCGCTGACGGCGTTCCGCGACCAGGTCAAGCCGAGCGCGCTGACCCTGGCCCCGGCCGGCCCGGCCACCCCGCAGGCCTTCGCCTCGGCCACCGGCACCCCCGCGCCGGCCAAGCCCTCCGCCGGAGCCTCGGCCACGCCGTCGGCGGGCGCGACCCCGGGTGCCACCGACTCGCCGTCAGCCTCCGCCTCGGCCGGCCCCGCCGGTGTGCTGATGGGCTTCAAGGCGCGCGCCGAGTTCGCCGGCACCAACCGGGTCTGGGACTACAACGGCTTCCTGAACGTCGTGAAGATGAGCGACAACACCCCGGCCGTGCACTGGGCGCCGACGGTGATCCACCCGCACCTGTCCGGCAACGAGACGATCGCCACCCAGCAGGTCTTCGCCCCGCCGTCCACCGTGGTGGACCGCAACGGCAAGCCGCTGCAGGGCGCATCGCTCACCCCGGCGCTGCTGTCCACCCTCCAGGACAACGCCCACAAGCTGCTGCCGCCGGACCCGAACAAGGACCAGGACGCGGGCAGCGCGGTGGTGATCAGCGACCCGGCCGGCAAGGGGGCCGCGGACAAGCTGTTCACCATCGTCGAGCCCAAGCCCGGCAAGCCGTTCAAGGTGACCATCGACAACACCATCCAGGCGGCGGCCGAGAAGGCGATGACGGACCTGGGCGGCAAGTCCGGATCCGTCGCCGCGATCGAGCCGAGCACCGGCCAGGTGCTGGCCTTCGCCAACGCGCCGGCCAACGGTCAGAACCGGGCCTTCACCGGCCTGCTCGCGCCCGGCTCGACGATGAAGATCGTCACCTCGACGGCGCTGCTGGAGACCGGGGTCAACCCGGACACCGTGGTGGCCTGCCCGGAGAAGAGCAGCAACCCGGTCGCGATCCCGAACGACTTCCCGGGCGCCTTCCCCAACAACACGCTCCAGCAGGACTTCATGATGTCCTGCAACACGGCCTTCATCAATCAGGGCCTGACCAGCCTCAAGCCCGAGACGCTGTCCAGCACGGCCAAGGACGTGTTCGGCATCGGCCTGGAGTGGAAGACCGGCCTGCCGAACACCGACGGCAAGGTGCCGCCGACGCCGGGCAGCAAGGACGAGCAGGCCATGAACTACATCGGCCAGGGCAAGGTCCAGATGAACCCGCTGGCCATCGCCTCGATCACCGCGACCGTCCAGAGCGGCGCGTTCAAGCAGCCGATCCTGGTCCCCGGCCTGCCGCAGCAGGCGGCGGCCCGCCAGATCGCGCCGGACGTCGCGGGCAAGCTGCGCGCGATGATGAACGCCACCGCCACCGGCGGCACGGCCAAGGACGTGATGGCCGGGATCACCGACAACGCGGGTGCCAAGACCGGCTCCGCCGAGGTCGCCGGCGCGTCCACCACCAACAGCTGGTTCACCGCCTTCCGCGGCAACATCGCGGTCGCCGCCGAGGTGCAGGGCGGCGGCCACGGCGTGGACGCGGCCGGCCCGGCCGTCGCCTCGCTGCTCAAGGCCGCGGGCCGCTAGAACAACCCGTCCGACCGGAGCCCGCTCAGCCCCGCGGCAGGGCGGGCTCCGGTCTGCCCGGGAGCCGGTGCGGCGGGATCGGGCGCCGGCTGCTCCAGCGCCGGGCCGCCAGCCGCGGCCAGATCACCAGGACCACCGGCAGGGCGAGGTAGCCGAACCGCCCGGCCGGGGCGAGCATGAACGCGATCGCCAGCCCGGCGGCCAGCAGGTCGGCGGCCGCGATCGCGGACACCGGCGGCCGGGCGAGCAGCCAGATGGCCACCCCGATCCCGCCCATGGTCATCAGCGCCAGCGAGACGGAGTGCCCGGTCGGCCCGAAGCCGGCCAGCACCTTGCCGGGCAGCGGGCTGCCGGCCGGGGTGCGGATGGCGGTGAGCCCGAGCGGGAAGCGCACCACCTGCTCGCGCAGCGCGTCCGCCCGGGTCAGCACGGAGGGCAGGAGCACGGCCAGGCCGGTGCCGAGCGCGATCAGGGTGGTCCGGGCGGCGGGCCGGCGGCCGTACAGCCGCCACAGCAGCAGGGCGGCGACCGGCAGCGCCGGCCAGGCCGTCCACTTGAGGGTGCAGGCGAGGGCGAGCACCAGGCCGGCGCCGACGGTGCGGTCCCGCTCGGCGAGTGCCATGGCGAGGCAGCAGAGGCCGATCAGCGGCAGGTCCACCCCGCCGACGACGAGGGCCAGCGAGATCAGCGGCGAGGCGGTGAGCACGACGAGCGGCAGCAGCGGCGCGCGCTCGCGGGTGGGCCGCAGCAGCCGCCAGCTGGCCAGCAGGCAGACCACGAAGGCCAGCGCGAACCAGATCCGGGCGTCCCCGGCGACCTGGGCGAGGTCGGAGCCGTCGCCCAGCAGTTGGCGCGGCATCCCGAACAGGGTCATGGCCGGCAGGTACGGGTTGTAGTCGGTGACGACCACCGGGTGCGGCAGGTACGGGCTGCCGGTGGTGAGCAGCAGGTGGGCCGAGCGTTCGACCACCATCACCTCGGACTGGTGGCGGCCCTGCACGGCGAGCAGGGCGAGCGGCGCGAGGACGGCCCCGGCGAGGGCGACCACGGCGGCGGCGCGGGCCGCGTAGCGGCGCGGCAGGGTGAGGCAGAGCAGCCCGGCCAGGACGTAGGCGGGGGCCGCGATGAAACCCCACATCCGCTGGTTGGGCAGGTCGGAGACGAGCGGGAAGGCGGCCGCCCAGCCGGCCGCGATCAGGCAGCCGAGCAGTTGGACGGTGCGCATCGAGGCGAGTCGGGCGGGATTCAGCCGATCGGGCGTGGGTGGGAACGTGCTCTCGCCACGCTGGCGGGGGAACGGCCGACTGGAGAAGCCGAGGGGCGGTCGTCCTGGTCCGGACGGCGCTGCGGCGGGGGTCGGCGGGGCCGGCGTTCTGCTGCGGCCGGTGAAGCGGCCGCGCGGGCGGGAGAAGCCGGGCGTGCGGGTGCTCACCATGGTGGAAGGTTATGGGTGGTGGCCGGGCCCTGTCGCCATGGCGTGGGGCACGTGGCGGGAGGCGGCATGAGGGGGGCCGCCGAGTGTCGTGGTCGGCGGCCCCTCATGTCCGGATTCTTCCGGCTCAGCTGTTGCGGGGGCCGGTGGAGCTGTCCGCCGCGGCGGCCTGTGCCTGCTGCTCCAGCTTGGAGTGCTTGATGCTGTAGCCGAAGTAGACGACCACGGCGACGGCGAGGGCGATCGCGCCGGCCCGGAAGGTGTCGGCGTGCAGGCCGGTGATCAGGTAGGCGCAGAAGGCGACGCTGAGCAGCGGGACGACCGGGTAGCCGGGGACCTTGAAGCCGCGCGGCAGGTCGGGCTGGGTGCGGCGCAGGATGATCACGCCGATCGAGACGACCGAGAAGGCGATGAGCGTCCCGAGGCTGGTGATGTCGGCCAGCTCCTTCAGCGGGACGAAGGCGGCCAGCGTGCCGACGCCGAGGCCCACCACGAGGGTGTTCCAGACCGGGGTGCCGGTGCGCGGGGAGAGTTCGGCGAAGCGCTTGGGCAGCATGCCGTCGCGGCCCATGGAGTACAGGATGCGGGTCTGGCCGTAGATCACCACGAGGGTGATGCTGAAGATCGAGATGATCGCGCCGATCGCGAAGACGATCGAGGGCCAGGTCTGGCCGGTGATGTCCTGGAGGATCTGGGCGAGGCCGGCCTCCTGGCCCTCGAACTTCTGCCACGGCTGGGCGCCGATGCCGGCGAGGGCGACCAGGATGTAGAGCAGGGTCACCACGACCAGCGAGATGATGATCGCCAGCGGCAGGGTGCGGCGCGGGTTCTTGACCTCCTCACCGGCGGTGGACACGGCGTCCAGGCCGATGAAGGAGAAGAAGATGCTGGACGCGGCGACCTGCACGCCGCCGATGCCGAGCGGCATGAACGGGGTCAGGTTGCCGGAGTGGAAGCCGGTGAGCGCGATGCCGACGAACAGCAGCAGGATCAGGATCTTGATCCCGACCATGGCCGCGTTGACCTTCACCGACTCGCTGACGCCGCGGGTGAGCAGCACGCAGACCATCGCGACCAGCAGCAGCGCCGGCAGGTTGAACCAGTGCGTGAGGTCCGGCGCGCCGGACAGCTGCTCCGGGATGGTGAAGCCGAAGGCCAGGTCGAAGAACTTGTTCAGGTACTCGGCCCAGCTCACCGCGATCGCGGAGGCGGAGACGCCGTACTCCATCAGCAGGCAGATGCCGACGCCGAACGCGACGCCCTCGCCGAGGGTGGCGTAGGCGTAGGAGTACGAGGATCCGGAGACCGGGATCGCGGAGGCCATCTCGGCGTAGCAGAGCGCGGTGAGTCCGGCGGTGACCGCGGCGAGCACGAAGGACAGGATGACGGCCGGTCCGGCCGAGGGCACCGCGCTGCTGAGCACGAAGAAGATGCCGGTGCCGATGGTGGCGCCGATGCCGATCGAGGACAGCTGCCAGAGGCCGATCGTGCGGCGCAGGTGGATGCCGGAGCGTCCGCCCTCCTCGGGCGCACCGGCCGGGAGGCCGTCCTGGCCCTCGCTCTCGGCGATGAGGGACGAGACGGGCTTGCGTCGCAGCAGACGCGCACCGAGAGAGTTGCTGGTCACAACTGCGGTCCTTCTGGGCGGGGGGAGGGTGTCCTGGCGGCCGGTCACTCGACGCGCCATGGGGTGTCATCGGGGACCAACCGAACAAAGATGGGACAGTACCCCGCGAAAGCACCAGTGTCGCAAACGAACAGTCCGGATCGGCGCATTGTACGAATTGGCGCATGAGCCTATACAAACCGGACACTTCGCAGACGGCGGATTCGCCGTCCAGCAGCTAAAGCAGCAGCTCAGCGGCCCAGCACCGCCCGCATCACCGAGCGGGCGATCGGCGCGGCCAGCCCGCCGCCGGTGACGTCCGTGGCGTCACTGTCCGCGATCACCACGGCCACCGCCACCGGTGGCACCGCGTCCGAGCCGGCGGGCTTGGCCCAGGAGATGAACCAGGCGTACGGCGTCCCGCTGTTGTCCACCCCGTGCTGCGCGGTGCCGGTCTTCCCGCCGACCACCGCGCCGCCGATCCGGGCGTTGCCGCCGGTGCCGTTCTCCACCACGTCGGCCATCAGCTTCTGCACCTGCCCGGCCACCGCCGGGGTCATCGCCCGCCGGTACACGGCGGGTTTCATCAGCTGCACCGCGGTGCCGTCGCCCTTCGTCAGCTTGTCCACGAGCTGTGGGCGCATCACCGTCCCGTCGTTGGCGATCCCGGCCGCGACCATCGCCATCACCAGCGGGGTCGCCGCGGTGTCGAACTGCCCGATCGAGGAGAGCGCCACCTGCGACTGGTTCATCGTGGTGTCGAAGTTGGACCGGGCCGGGCGCACCGGCATGTCCAGCCTGGCGTCGTTGAAGCCGAAGTTCTCGGCCATCGCCACCATCGGGCCCAGCCCGGTCCGCACCCCGAGGTAGCCCAGCACGCTGTTGCAGCTGTAGACCATCGCGGTGTCCAGCGACTGGCCGGGCCGGTCGCACGCCGAGGTGTCGTTGACCAGCGGCGTGGTCGTCCCGGGCAGCACGTACGGGAACGGCGCGTCGGTCGGCGCTTCGGGGTCGGTGACCACCCCGGCCGCGAGCGCGGCCGCCGCCGTGACCACCTTGAAGGTCGAGCCCGGCGGGTAGGTCTGGCGCAGCGCCCGGTTGAGCATCGGCTGGTCGGTGTCGGCCTGCAGCCGGTTCCAGGCGGCCTGGTCGGCCGCGGCGGAGCCGGCGAAGCTGCCCGGGTCGTAGGACGGCGTGCTGGCCAGGGCGAGGATCCGGCCGGTGGCCGGCTCGATCGCGGCCACCGCGCCCTTCTGGCTGCCGAGCCCGCGCACCGCGGCCTCCTGGGCGGCCCGGTTCAGGGTGGTGTAGACGTCCCCGCCGGGGTTCTGCCTGCGGGCGACGGCGTCCCAGACCGCCCAGCCGGCCAGCCTGCTGTCCGTCCCGGACAGCAGGTCGTCCTCGACCCCCTCCAGCTGGGTGTTGCCGTACGCCTGCGAGGCGAAGCCGGTGACGGCCGCGTACGTCGGGCCGTCGGTGTAGGTGCGCTTGTAGTCGTACCGGCCGCCGGTGGGCTCGGAGCCGGTCACGGTGTCCGCGCCGACCCGGATGTTGCCGCGCGGCTGCGAGTACCGCTCGATGGTGAGCCGCTGGTTGGCGGAGTTGTGGTTGAGGTCCTCGGCCTGGAACACCTGCACCCGGGTGGCCTGGACGCACAGCGCCGCGACCAGCAGCAGGCAGAAGACGCCCGCGCGGCGCCCGGTGACGGAGATGCCGGGCAGGCCCTGCGGCCCGTTGCCCCGGGCGCGCGGACGGGAGCGGGCGCGCGCCATCAGTCCTCCTCCGACCCGGACGCGGACACGGGCAGGACCGGGGCCGGGGCCGGCCGGCGCGCGATGTCGCTCATCCGCACCAGCAACGCCACGATGATCCAGTTGGTGACCACCGAGGAGCCGCCCTGCGCGACGAACGGCAGCGTCATCCCGGTCAGCGGGATGAGGTCGAGCACCCCGCCGGCCACCACGAACACCTGGAGGCCGACGATCGCGGCCAGCCCGATCGCCAGCAGCCGCCCGAACGGGTCGCGCAGCGCGATGCCCGTCCGGAACCCCCGGGAGATCAGCAGCGCGTACAGCAGGAACACCGCGACGAGCCCGGTCAGGCCGAGTTCCTCGCCGATGGTGGCGAGGATGAAGTCCGACTTGGCGGCGAAGCCGATCAGCACCGAGTGCCCGTTGCCGAGCCCGGTGCCCAGTTCCCCGCCCCAGGCGAAGGCGAACAGCGACTGGGCGATCTGGTTGGCGCCCTTGCCCGCCGCGATCGAGCCCAGCGGGTCCAGCCAGTCCGTCACCCGGCTGTGCACGTGCGGCGAGAGCCAGCCCACCGTGGCCGCCCCGACCGCCGCCAGGGCCAGCCCGATCACGATCCACCCGGTGCGCGCGGTGGCCACGTACAGCATCACCACGAACAGGCCGAAGAACAGCAGCGAGGTGCCGAGGTCCGTCTCCAGCACCAGGACGCCGACGAACGCCGCCCAGATCAGCAGCACCGGCCCGAGCACCCGGCCGCGCGGCAGCTGCCAGCGCCAGACCCGGCGGCCGGTGAGCGCCAGCGCGTCCCGGTGCACCGCCAGGTAGGCGGCGAAGAAGACGGCCAGCAGGATCTTGGCGAACTCCCCCGGCTGGAAGGACAGCGGCCCGATGACGATCCAGATCCGCGAGCCGTACACCGGCGGGAAGAAGATCGGCAGCACCAGCAGGACCAGCGCCACCAGCGCCCCGAGGTAGGCGTACCGCTGCAGCCGCCGGTGGTCGCGCACCAGCAGCACGACCGCGATGAACAGCGCCACCCCCAGGCTCGACCAGAGCAGCTGGGTGGAGGCCGCGCCGGCGCCCGAGGTGGCGCGGTCGAGCCGGTAGATCACCACCAGGCCGATCCCGTTGAGCAGCACCGCGATCGGCAGCAGCAGCGGGTCCGCGTACCGGGCCCGCCGGCGGACCACGGCGTGCGCCAGCAGGGCGAGCACGCCGAGCGCGGCGCCGTACTCGGCCGCGCCGGCCGGCACCCTGCCGTCCAGGTTGACGCCGACCTCGACGTAGCCGAACACGGCGATCAGCACGGCGGCCAGGACCAGCAGCAGCTCGGTGGTGCGCCTGGTCGGCACCGGCCGGCTCGGCCGGGCTGCGGTTCTCGTCACGGCGGGGGGTGTCGCCACGGACCGTCCTGGGGGTCGCGGGGAGCCGGAGCGCTGTTCCGGGGGGATGCCAATCGGGATGGACCGGCGGCACGAAGCCGGTTCACCCAGGTTCGTCACCCTAACGAGCACTATCCATATTTATCGGCTTTTTGCTGCGGTGTGTCCGCTCTTGGCGTGAATCCTCCGCTCACTCGGGCCGCCGTCCGGCCAGCGCCGCCGCCCCGGCCGCCGCCGCGGCCAGCAGGACGGCGGCGAGCGGCAGTTCCGCCCACGGCACGGCGACCCGGCCGGTGCGGGCCGCGGAAACCAGACCGCGGACCGCCGCGTTGGCCGGCGAGAGCGGCGCCACCAGCTCCAGCGCGGCCAGCACCAGCGCCACCGCGATGCCGTACTGCGGCCGCGCCAGCACCGGCCGGTTCGCCAGCGCCCCGGCCGCCACCCCCAGCAGCACGCACACCACCGCGGCCGACGCCCCGGCCGCCAGCGCCGGTCCGACCGGCGGCTGCCGCTCCACCCCCGGGTTGGCCACCGTCCCGCTCAGCCACCACAGCGCCGCCACCTCGGCCGCCGCCAGCGCCAGCCCGGCCGTCAGCGCCGCCAGCAGCGCGCCCAGGTGCACCCGCAGCGGCCCCGCCGCCGCGACCAGGCAGGCCCGCGAGGCCGGCGGCTCCGCCCCGAGCACGCTGCGCACGTACCAGGCGCTCACCGGCAGCAGCACGGCCGCGCCGTAGCCGAGGTCACCCAGCAGCGGGTTGCCCGCCGACACGCCCACCACCAGCAGCAGCGCGTACGCCAGGAACGGCGGCAGCCAGGCGTGCGAGCGCACCAGCAGTTCCAGGTGGTACCGGGTCAGCGCTCCGAGCTGCCTCACCGCTGCCCCTCCCGCTGCCGTACCGCCAGCACCCGGACGGCCGGGCGGCCGAGCAGCAGCCGGCGCAGCAGCGCGTCCGTGTGCGCGGCCGGCACGGTCAGCCGCACGACCGTGCCGGCCAGCGGGGTGAGCCGCGGCGCCCCGGGCAGCCGGGGCGGCAGCGGGGTGCCGTCCGGGACGTCCACCTCGACCTCCATCGTCGGGCCGCCGCCGTCCGGCGCGGGCCCCGCCTCCTCGGCGGGCCGCAGCGCGCCGTCCGCGCCGACCCGGTAGGCGGCGCTGGTCAGCCCGGCCAGCCGGGCCGGGTCGTGGTCGACGAACAGCACCGCCCCGCCGTCCGCCGCCCGCTCGGCGGCCGCCTCGTCCAGCACCGCCCTGGCGTCGGGGTCGAGCCCGGTCCACGCCTCGTCCAGCAGCAGGACCGGGGCCTGCGCGAGCAGCGCCTGCGCGACCGCGACCTTCTGGCAGGTGCCCTTCGACAGCCGGCTCAGCGGCGTGCCCGCCCGGTCCGCGATGCCGAAGCGGTCCAGCCAGTCCCCGGCCCGCCGCCGCGCCCGCTCGGCCGACAGCCCGTGCACCCGGCCCACCCGCAGCAGGTACGAGGCGGCGTCGAACGGCAGCGCGGGCGGGAAGCGTTCTGGCACGTACGCGGCACCGCCCGGGCGGGCCACCCGCCCGGCGGTCGGCCGCTCGATCCCGGCCGCCAGCCGGAGCAGCGTCGACTTGCCGCTCCCGTTCGCCCCGGCGATCCGCACCAACTCCCCCGGCCCGACCGCGAGATCGACCCCGCACAGGACCCACCGCCCGCGCCGCCCGTACCGTTTGCCGACCCCCGTCAGCTCCACCGCGCCCCCACTCCCGCCCGGACTCGCACGAAACCCGCACGGAAGGCTATCCGGCCCGGGTAGGGCGGACGTAAGTCCTCGCAGCCCCGACGGCCTTTCCACGCGCCGGAGTTCACGCCGCGGCGGGGTGGCGCACGATCCGGTCTCGTTTGGCCATCGCGAACTGATGATCCCTAGGATCACCGGGTGACTACCGGACGACGACCAAAGACCAGGCTCGGCAGCCTGCTGGGCGCCCTGGCGATAACGGGCGCCTCGCTGCTCATCGGCCTGCCCGCCCACGCCGACGAACCATCAGCCGGAGCCGCCGCGCCCAAGGAGGCCCCCAGGGTCGACCTCGTCCTGGACGTCAGCGGCTCCATGAACGAGCGGGACATCCAGGGCAAGAGCCGGATCTCGGTGGCCCAGCAGTCGCTGAACGACGTGATCGACGCGCTGCCCGCGGAGACCGAGTTCGGCATCCGCACCCTGGGCGCGAACTACCCCGGCAACGACAAGACCCAGGGCTGCCAGGACACCAAGCAGCTGTACCCGGTCGGCAAGACCAACAAGGTCGAGGCCAAGACCGCCATCGCCACCCTGCGGCCCACCGGCTGGACCCCGATCGGCCTGGCCCTGCGCGGCGCGGCCCAGGACCTCGGCAAGGGCGAGACCACCCGCCGGGTGGTGCTGATCACCGACGGCGAGGACACCTGCACCCCGCCGGACCCCTGCGACGTCGCCCGTGAACTCGCCTCCCAGGGCATCCACCTGGTCGTCGACACCCTCGGCCTGGCCCACGACGACAAGACCCGCCAGCAGCTGCTCTGCATCGCCAACGCGACCGGCGGCACCTACACCGACGTCCGCACCCAGGAGCAGCTCACCGACAAGGTGAAGCAGCTGGTCGACCGCTCCAACGACACCTACGCGGTCACCCCGGTGAAGACCTCCGGCGCCGACAAGTGCGAGAGCGCCCCGGTGCTCGCCCCGGGCGTGTACAGCGACCGCGAGAAGTTCTCCGAGCACCGCGTCTACAAGGTCCCGGTCAAGTCCGGCCAGGAGCTGCGCGCCTCGGTCAGCGTCGGCCTGGACCGCGCGGTGGCCCGGGACTACGGCGTCCTGCTGCAGGCCACCAGCGCGACCGGCCAGGAGCTGGTCCGCGGCACCGACGCCGGCAGCAGCCGCACCGACGTGATCTCCACCGGCCTGCGCTGGTCCACCAGCGACTCCAAGGGCTACATCACCACCGGCCCGGCCTCCTCGTCGAGCGCCAAGCCGGAGACCACCGTCTGCCTGGTCGTCAGCAACTCGCTGGCACCGCAGGCCGGCGTCCAGGCCGACCCCGGCCTGCCGCTGGAACTGACCGTCGACCTGGCCACCGCCTCGTCCGCCCCCGAGGGCGCGGCGATGGGCCTGGGCCGCGGCTGGATCCTGCTGCTCACCCTCACCCTCGCCGGACTGCTGTTCGGCCTGGTGTTCGGCTGGATCGCCCGCTGGCGGATCTCTGTCTGGCGGGAGAACTGACCATGCGACCGACCACGCGCACGACCCTTCGCGGCGCCCTCGCCGCCCTCGCCCTGCTGCCCGCCCTCGCGCTGGCCGCCCCGGCCGCCTCCGCCGCCTCCCCCTCGCCCTCGGCGAGCGCGAGCGGCGCCCCGGCCCCGGCCACCAAGGCCGGCACCTCCTTCCTGACCGCGACCAACCTCTCCCCCGGCCAGGACGCCAACGTCGCCGCCTCCACCGGTGACTACCTGTACTGGGCGTTCGGCGCCTCCGAGGGCCAGACCCCGACGATCGCCCTGACCGTCAACCTGGCCCCCGCGACCGACCGGCACGGCCCGCAGACCTGGTCCGCCGAGGTCTTCGACGGGCTCCGCCGCCGCCAGTCCTGCACCGCCGGCACCCAGAACGCCACCGGCGACCAGAACACCGGCACGCTCACGCTGAGCTGCACCCTGCGTGAGATCCGCTCCTGGGCCGAGCCGTGGTCCGGCGACCCGCTGCCCGGCACCTACTACGTGCGGCTCTCGGTCAGCGACGTCCCGCAGCCCGACCTGGGCCTGGCCACCTCCGTCCAGCTGCACGTCAGCGCCAAGGGCAACGCGGACAACGCCCAGCCGGAGGGCGGCGAGCTCAAGGCCCCGCTGGTCCCGCCGGCCGGCGGCGGCGCCAGCACCGCGAAGGCGGCCGCCCCGGTGGCGGCCGAGGAGCACTGGTACACCGGCTGGTTCTCCGGCTGGAACAGCCGCTGGTACTGGACCATCGGCGGCGGCGCCCTGGCCGCCCTGGCGGGCGTCCTGGGCTACAACCTGACCCGGCACCCGCGCGGCTACCGCCCGCCCCGCTACGGCGCCGTCCCGCCGCAGTCCGGCGCCCCCCAGCCCGGCCCCTACGCCGGCTCCCAGCGCCCCTGACCCACCCCGCCCCACCCCGAGGGCCGGCCGGATTCCCCCGGTCGGCCCTCGGCCGTTCCCACTCCCGTTTCCGCTCCTGCTCCGGCTCCCGCTCCCGTCCGCGACCGACCGTCAGTTCACCGGCCCACCCCGCCGTGACGGTCGTCACACGGCCAACTCCCGCACCCCCGCGCGGGATCGACCCCGGACAACGCAGAAGCCCCGCCCGGTCTGACGACCGGGCGGGGCTTCTGTTGGGTGGAGCTGAGGGGATTCGAACCCCTGACCCCCTCGATGCGAACGAGGTGCGCTACCGGACTGCGCCACAGCCCCAACGAGAAGAAACTCTAGCACCTTCCGGAGGGGGTCCGTGACCACCCCCGGGGATGCGGTGCTGGTCCGGGGGCCGGGGAGGTCACTCGTTGGCCGCGCGGGGGCGGGCGTCGGGGGCCGACGGTTCGGCGTACTGGTCGAACAGCGGGGTGTTGCGGGCGGACTCGGCGGGGCGGCCCGCGGTCCAGGTGCCGGGGGCCGTCAGGTCGAGGCCGCGGGAGACCCTGGGGGCGACCGGCGCCGTGACGTACGTCGGCAGCGGGACGGGCACCGGCTCCCAGGAGTCCGGGCCGGCCGCACCGCGCTCGCGCATGCCGTCGACCCACTCCTCGTGCTCGGTCGCCTCGGCCACCGCGGAGGCGGACGGCGCGGAGACGGCGGCCTCGCCGGGGTCGGCGGCCAGCCGCAGGTGCGGGCGGCGTCCGGCCCGCCCCTCGGCGGCCGGGGCCTGGGCACGAGCCGGGGCGTGGGCCCGGACGTGGGGCTGGGTGTGGACCTGGGCGTGGGCCTGGGTGTCGACGGCCTCGGCGGGGACGCTCCGGGCCGCGGCGCGCTGCTGCTCGCGCTTGCGCAGCCGCTCGGCCGCCTGGGCGGCCCGGGCACGGTCGAGCTTCACCTCGTAGCGCTGGCGCTCCAGCTTGCGCAGGTGGCCGATGTACAGGGTGAGGAGGGTCGCCGGGACGGCCGGGACCCAGAGGAAGGCCAGTCCGGCCACCGCCGCGACCACGGCGCCGAGCGCGAAGGCCAGGAAGAGGGCGGTGACCATCCGGCGCCGGCGGGCCAGCAGCCGGGCCCGGCGCTGCGCCCCGCCGTGCGGTGCGGAGCCCGGACGCTCTCCCCGGGCACCCCGCTCGGGCGAGGGCGCGATCGCGGGCGCGGACACCGGCACCGGCGCGGGTGGAGGCTCGACGGAGGCCGAGGACTCGGGCTCCACGACGGGCGGCGCGGAGTCCGCCGCGGGGTCGCCTGAGGAGGCCCCGTCCCGTCCGGGAGGGCCGTCGCTGCTGTGCTCGTCGTCACGCGGTTCGTCGCCCAGGGCCCGGGCTGCCCGCCGCTCCAGCCCCGAACGCCCGGCCAGCAGGCGGATGGCGGTGCTGAAGCGCTCCGTCGGGCGCGCCTCGTTGAGTTCGTCCTGCCTGCGGAGCCACATCGGCACCAGATAGGCGGCCCAGGCCCCTACGATGACGGCGTAGATAAGGCCGCTACTGCTCACGACCCACACCGTACGGGCGCCGGGAAGGCCTGGCAGCAATTTGGCTCGGCGTGTCGTGTGATCAAGCTGATTCTCCGACTATTTTGCCGGTATTTGTGCCAGTCCGCCGTCGCGGCGATGCCATATCGATATTTGATTCGAACATATATTCAATTACTTGGCCCGTGACCTGAACTGATCGACCGCCAGCGCTCCAGCATCCCCTCCGGCACCTCCTCGGCGGTCAGCGCGTACACCAGGTGGTCCTGCCAGGCGCCGTCGATGTGGAGATAGCGCGGGCGGATTCCCTCCGAGCGGAAGCCGAGCTTTTCCACCACCCGGCGGCTCGGGCCGTTCTCCGGGCGGATGCAGACCTCGATCCGGTGCAGGCCGAGGGTGCGGAAACAGTGGTTGACGGAAAGCGCCACGGCCGTCGGCATGATGCCCCGGCCGGCCACCGCCTCGTCGATCCAGTACCCGACGTTCGCCGAGCACATCGAGCCCCAGGTGATGCCGCCGACGGTCAGCTGGCCCACCAGCTGGCCCTTGTAGAGCACGACGAAGGGCAGCATCCGCCCGGCCGAGCCCTCACCGCGCAGGAAGCGCACCATCTGCCGGAACGTCGGGCGCGGCCCGGCGGCCTGCCCGGCCGGACCGGGCGGGACGGTCGCCTCCCAGCGGCGCAGCCAGTCCCGGTTGCGGAGGCTGACCTCCTGCCACTCGCGCTGGTCGCGGGCCCGGATCGGGCGCAGCACGACCTCTCCCTCGTGGAGTTCTACCGGCCAGCCGGCGTTCAGTGCGCTCTCCCGGAAGCTGGTGCGTCCGGCCGGGGGTGGTCCCCGCCGCCGAGCTGGTCGACGGCGTGGGCGAGCAGCGGTTCGAGGACGGCCAGGCCGTCCTTGACGCCGCCGGTCGAGCCCGGCAGGTTGACGATCAGGGTACGTCCGGCGAGCCCGGCCAGCCCGCGGGAGAGCGCCGAGGTCGGGACCTTCTCCCGGCCGTACGCGCGGATGGACTCGGCGATGCCGGGGACCTGCCGGTCGATCACCCGGGCGGTCATCTCCGGGGTGAGGTCCATCGGCGAGATGCCGGTGCCGCCGGTGGTGAGCACGACGTCGTAGCCGGCCGCGACGGCCTCGCGCAGGACGGCCTCCACCGGCTCGCCGTCCGGGACGACCCGGGGGCCGTCGGCGGTGAAGCCCATCGCGGTCAGGCCGGCCACCAGCAGCGGGCCGCCCCTGTCCTCGTAGACGCCGGCCGAGGCCCGGTTGGAGACCGTTACCGCAAGCGCCCTCATGCGCCCGCCCCCTCGATGGTGAACCCGTTCCGCCCGCTCACTCGCCCGCCTCCGGCGCGAACCAGTCGCCGCTCTTGCCGCCGGTCTTGCTGAGCACCCGGACGGACTCGATGGCGGCGCCCTTGTCCACGGCCTTGACCATGTCGATGACGGTGAGGCCGGCCACCGCGACGGCGGTCAGCGCCTCCATCTCGACGCCGGTGCGGTCGGCGGTCCTCACGGTGGCGGTGATCTCGACGGCGTCGTCCGCGACCGTGAGGTCCACCGTGACGCCGGAGACGGCGATGGGGTGGCAGAGCGGGACCAGGTCGGGGGTCTTCTTGGCGCCCATGATCCCGGCGATCCGGGCCACCGCGAGGGCGTCGCCCTTGGGCACGCCCTCGCCGCGCAGCAGCTCGACCACCTTCGGGGAGACCCGGACCCGGCCGGCCGCGACGGCGGTGCGCGCGGTGGCGGCCTTCTCGGAGACGTCGACCATCCGGGCCGCGCCCTGGTCGTCGACGTGAGTGAGGCGGTCGCCGGGGGGAGGTGTCGTCACGGGTGGCTCCAGGGGCGCGCAGGTGGAATACCGCGCTACCGTACAGCTCCCCCGCCCCACCCCGTGGGAGGGGCCTGGTCCGCGGGACATGTCCCAGGGCGTGTTTCATCATTCGCGTCGGATCAGCGCGCGGCGTTGGGCGCCCGGCTGGGCGTGCCGGCGAAGCGTCCTCGTACTGGGCCGTACTTGGACGTTTCGCCGGTGC
>NZ_JBHXML010000117.1:0-18774 GCF_042720345.1 Kitasatospora sp. NPDC058478
GCCGCCCCCCCCGGCCCCCGCCCACACCGCCCCTCGGGGGGGGGGCCCCCCCCCCCGCGGCCCCCCCCCCCCGCCGTTCGGTTCATCCGCTCAGCGGGTGGTGGTCAGGGCAACAGCCCGTTCTGCCCACCGCCACCGCCGGTCGAGGACGGTGTCGGCGGCTTGCCGCTCGGCTTGCTGCTCGTCGCCGGGGGGTCCGTCGGCGGCGCCGTGGGCGGGGGCGTGGTGCAGCCGAGGAGGCCGCAGCTGCTCGTCGGACCGGGGTTGGTCCTGGTGTGCGACGGCGTCTGGCTCGGCTGCGTGCCCGGGCAGTCCACGCCCGGGACACAGCCCGGGCCCTGGGTGGACACGGGCGGCTGCGGCTGGTTGTTGTTGGTCGGCGGCGGCTGGTTGTTGGCCGGCTGGGTCGCGGGCGGGGCCGACGGGGTCTCGCTCGTCGTCGGCGTGGGCGTCATGCTCGGCGAGACCGGGGCGCCGGAGGAGTCCACCTGGGTGCCGACCGGCTGCGGGGTCGGGAAGTCCATCTTCTTCTCGTTGGCCAGCGCGGCCTTCATGTACCGGGTGAAGACGTCGGTCGGGATGTCACCACCGTGGATGGACTCCTTGCCGCCGGTGCCGTTGAGCGACAGCCGCTCGTGCTTGCTCGGGTCCTCGCGCCACATCGCGACGCTGGTCACCAGCTGCGGGGTGTA
Organism: Kitasatospora sp. NPDC058478; assembly: GCF_042720345.1. Taxonomy (NCBI): domain Bacteria; kingdom Bacillati; phylum Actinomycetota; class Actinomycetes; order Kitasatosporales; family Streptomycetaceae; genus Kitasatospora; species Kitasatospora sp. NPDC058478. The sequence goes on from NZ_JBHXML010000117.1 coordinate 693, forward strand.
GCCGACCCACCAGGCCGACTTGTTCTGGTCGGTGGTACCGGTCTTGCCGGCCACCGGGCGGCCCAGCTCCTTGGCCTTGAAACCGGTACCGTTCTTCACCACGTTCACCAGCACGTCGGTGACGTTGTCCGCGACGGCCGGCTCCAGGGCGACCTTGGCGTCCTTCTTGCCGAAGCCCGGGCGCTCGGTGCCGTTCACCTCGACCTTGGTGACCGAGTAGGGCTCGGCCTCCTTGCCGCTGGCCGCCAGGGTGCCGTAGGCGGTGGCCATCCGGATCGGGCTGATGGTGGAGGTGCCGAGGGCGAAGGTCGGGGTCTTCGGGTCGGCGAAGCTCTCCTTCCGGACGCCCATCTGCTCGGCGATGTTGGCCACGTTCTGGCCGCCGACGTCCTGGTTGAGCTGGACGAAGGGCACGTTGAACGAGTTCTGCATGGCCGACCGCAGCGAGACGTAGCCGCGCTTGCCGGAGTCCTCGTTCTTCTGCCGGTAGGGCTTGCCGTCGTCGCCGATCACCAGCGAGCCGTCCGGCTTGCGGATCTCGGACATGTCGTCGGACAGGTAGCGGCTGTCGGCGTTGATCCGCTTCGGCTTGCCCTTGTCGTCGGTGGCCGTCTGGACGCCGATCTGCATGGCGGTCGCCAGCACGAAGGGCTTGAAGGTCGAGCCGACCTGGACGCCGATGGCGTCGGCGTTGTTGTCGAAGTGGCCGTTCTCCACGCCGTCGCCGCCGTAGAGGGCGACGATCGCGCCGTCGCCGGGGCGGATGCTGGCGGAGCCGAACTGGATGAAGGTGTCGTTGTTGGGGCGCTTCTGGGCGTTGAGGTTCTCGCCCTTGACGTCGTCGACGGCCTTCTTCAGGGCGTCGACCTTGTCCTTCTCGAAGGTGGTGTAGACCTTCAGGCCGCCCTTGTCGATCATCTGCTGGGTGATCGTCTTGTCGGTGGCCATCAGGTACTTGTTGGCGGTGTCGACCAGGTAGCTGACCTCACCGTTCATGTTGGAGCTGGGCTTCTGCGGGATCGGGTCGGGGAAGGTGGTGCACTTCGCCCGCTCCTCCGGGGTGATGGCCTTGGTCTTCACCATGTTCTCGAGGATCCAGGCCCACCGCCCCTGGGCCCGCTCCTTGTTGGCCGGGTTGCTGGGGTCGTAGTACGACGCGCCCTTCAACAGGCCGGCCAGCATGGCGCTCTGACAGAGGTCGAGGTCCTTGGCGTCGACCCCGTAGTAAGCCTGTGCGGCGGCCTGGGCGCCGTTCGAACCGCGACCGAACCAGCTGGTGTTCAGGTACCCCTTGAGGATGTCCGGTTTCTGCATCTTCTGATTGATCTTCAGCGTGATGAAGAACTCCTTCAGCTTGCGGCTGAGGGTCTGCTCCTGACTGAGGTACGCGTTCTTCACGTACTGCTGGGTGATCGTCGAGGCGCCCTGGGTCTCGCCGCCCTTGGCCATGTTGTAGACGGCGCGGAGCATGCCCTTGGGGTCGATGCCGCTGTCCTCGCGGAAGGTCTGGTTCTCCGCCGCGATCACGGCGTTCTGCAGGTTGGGGCTGATGTCGGAGAGCTCGACGATCTGACGGTTGGTCTCGCCCTTGCGGGTCATCTCCGAGCCGTCGGCCCAGTAGTAGATCGTGTTCTGGTCCTTCATCAGATCTTTGAGCTTCGGGATCTCGGTGGTCTGGTAGAGGTAGAAGACCCCGCCCACGCAGGTGGCGAAGACGATCAGGAAGGCGCTCAGCCACTGCCGCCAGGACGGCAGCCAGCGCCGGACGCCGGTCTTGCCGAAGCGCGGGTAGTCGATGAACCGCTTCTTGCCGGGGCCTGCGGCGGCGGCCACCGAGGCGGAGGCCGCGGCGGCACCGCGCCGGCCGCCCTTGCCGCCCTTCTGGGCGGCCTTGCGCATCTCGGCGCGGCCCATCCGGGGCTGCTGAGCGGTCTCCCGTTCGCCCGGGGGGCGCCGGCGGCCGGCGCCGTCCGAGCTCACCTCGTCCCGGCCTGGTCCGCCCTGACGGCCACCACCACCCGGGGGCTGCTGCCCGTCACCGCCCGGGCTGGGCGTCCTTCGCCGTCGTTCACTCATGTTGCAGCCACTCCTCGCCAGGCGGTTCCAGCCTGAAGGCAGGGTTCACGTCCGATGCCCGCCAACCGCCCTAACCCCGGAGGTGGTCCTCGTGCACACGCGACAGCGTACGCAGCCGGGAATCCCAACTAATCGGGCATCAGTCCCCAATGACCGCAAAACGGCAGCAGATCATTACACGCCCGTTGCCAACCACTCCTGCGCGTCGGCTTGTGATCACCTTCACGCGCGCCCCCCTTGCCCGTTCCGAGGGCCCGGTTTACTGTTCTCGATATATCGAGCCGATACATCGACGCGGCATACCGCCCGATGCAGCGGCCGGACAACGGCCGAGAGGCAAGGAGGACGACGGCAATGGGCAGGCGCTCAGGAGTGCTGGAGTTCGCCGTTCTCGGTCTGCTCCACGACGCCCCGATGCACGGCTACGAGCTGCGCAAGCGGCTCAACGTCCTGCTCGGAACGTTGCGGGCGTTCTCGTACGGAACGCTCTACCCGTGCCTGAAGAGCCTGGTCGCCCAGGGCTTCCTGGTCGAGGACAACCCGGACGTCGAGTACGTCCCGGCCACCGCGCTCAACGGCAAGCGGTCCAAGACCGTCTACCGGCTCTCCCCCGAAGGCAAGCAGCGCTTCGAGGAGCTGCTCGCCGACTCCGGGCCCGACGCCTGGGAGGACGAGCACTTCGGCGTCCACTTCGCGTTCTTCGGCCAGACCGACCGGGCCGTGCGGATGCGCGTCCTGGAAGGGCGTCGCAGCCGGCTGGAGGAGCGGCTGGAGAAGATGCGCAACTCGCTGGCCCGCGCCCGCGAGCGGTTCGACGACTACACCGTCGAGCTGCAGCGGCACGGACTGGAGTCGGTGGAGCGCGAGGTCCGGTGGCTCAACGAGCTGATCGAGACCGAGCGGGCCAACCGCACCGGCCGGACCGGGCCCGCCACCGGCGGCAACACCACCGCCGTACCCCACAAGACTTCGGACGGCCGTGGCCAGGAGGAAGGGTCCCAGGACCCGCCCGGGCCACCGTACGACCGCCCGGGGCGCTCCGCCCAGGAGCGCTGACACCGCGTCAGCCCTGTGCCGCGCGGCAGGAGTGGGCGCCTCGCGCCCGTACAAGCAGTCATCGAAGAAGCAGGACGAGTGCCGTCGACCCCGGCGGCCCTCATGAGATCACAGGGAGCAACCGGAATGGGTTCGGTTCGCGTAGCCATCGTGGGCGTGGGCAACTGCGCCGCGTCGCTGGTGCAGGGTGTCGAGTACTACAAGGACGCCGACCCGGCCGGCAAGGTCCCCGGGCTGATGCACGTCCAGTTCGGTGAGTACCACGTCCGCGACGTGGAGTTCGTCGCCGCGTTCGACGTCGACGCCAAGAAGGTCGGCTTCGACCTGGCCGACGCCATCGGCAGCAGCGAGAACAACACCATCAAGATCTGCGACGTGCCGCCGACCGGCGTCACCGTCCAGCGCGGCCACACCCTCGACGGCCTGGGCAAGTACTACCGGGAGACCATCGAGGAGTCCGACGAGACCCCGGTCGACGTCGTCCAGATCCTCAAGGACCAGCAGGTCGACGTCCTGGTCTGCTACCTGCCCGTCGGTTCCGAGGCCGCCGCCAAGTTCTACGCCCAGTGCGCCATCGACGCCAAGGTCGCCTTCGTGAACGCCCTGCCGGTGTTCATCGCGGGCACCAAGGAGTGGGCGGACAAGTTCACCGAGGCCGGCGTGCCGATCGTCGGTGACGACATCAAGTCCCAGGTCGGCGCCACCATCACGCACCGCGTGATGGCCAAGCTGTTCGAGGACCGCGGTGTCATCCTCGAGCGCACCATGCAGCTGAACGTCGGCGGCAACATGGACTTCAAGAACATGCTCGAGCGCGAGCGCCTGGAGTCCAAGAAGATCTCCAAGACCCAGGCCGTCACCTCGCAGATCCGCGACCGCGAGATGGGCGCCAACAACGTCCACATCGGCCCGTCGGACTACGTGGCCTGGCTGGACGACCGCAAGTGGGCGTACGTCCGCCTGGAGGGTCGCGCGTTCGGCAACGTCCCGCTGAACCTGGAGTACAAGCTCGAGGTCTGGGACTCCCCGAACTCCGCCGGTGTCATCATCGACGCCGTGCGCGCCGCGAAGATCGCCAAGGACCGCGGCATCGGCGGCCCGATCCTGTCGGCGTCCTCGTACTTCATGAAGTCCCCGCCGGTGCAGTACTTCGACGACGAGGCCAAGGAGAACGTCGAGAAGTTCATCCGCGGCGAGGTCGAGCGCTGAGGTAGAGCGCCGGAGCCGGCGGCGGGTGACCGCCGCCGACCGCGCCGGAGGGCCCACGATCATCGGATCGTGGGCCCTTCACCGTTTCTCGGCGAATGTTTCACGTGAAACAGCGGCCGGTTCCATGGCACTCTGGGCGGGTGGCGATCACCGAGAACGGCAGCACCCACCAGTCCGCACACCGTGCCACGCTTCTCGGTCTGCTCCGCGGCCGGGACTTCCGGCGGCTGCTGACCGCCCGGGTGCTCTCCCAGCTCTCGGACGGCGTCTTCCAGGTCTCGCTCGCCGCCTACGTCGTGTTCTCCCCGGAGAAGCAGTCCTCCCCCGCCGACATCGCCTCGGTGCTGGCCGTGATGCTGCTGCCGTTCTCGGTGATCGGGCCGTTCGCCGGGGTGCTGCTGGACCGCTGGCGCCGCCGCCAGGTGCTCTACTACGGCAACCTGGCCCGCTTCGGGCTCGGCCTGGGCACCGGCGCCCTGCTCCTGGCGGAGGCGCCGACCTGGCTGTTCTTCGCCTCGGCGCTGCTCGTCACCGCGCTCAACCGGTTCATCCTGGCCGGCCTGTCCGCCGCCCTGCCCCGGGTGGTCGAGCAGGACCAGCTGGTCACCGCCAACGCGCTCTCCCCCACGCTGGGCACGGTCGCCGCCGCCTCCGGCGGAGGGGTCGGCTTCCTGCTGCACCAGGTGATGACCCCCGGACCGAAGGCCGACGCCGCGCTGGTCACGGTGGCCGCGCTGCTCTACCTGTCGGCCGCACTGGCCGCCCGCCGGATGGACCGCGACCTGCTCGGCCCGGAGAAGCACGGCGACCGCCCGGCGCTCGGCCAGGCGCTGGTCCGGGCCGCCGTCGAACTCGGCGCCGCCGTGCGCCACTTGGTGCGGGACTGCCGGCCCGCCGTGCACGCGCTGGCCGCCGTCACCGCGGCCCGGTTCTGCTACGGCGTGCTGATCGTGGTCGTGGTGATGCTCGCCCGGTACACCTTCAACGACCCGTCCGACAGCGCAGCCGGACTGGTCACGCTCGGCCAGGCGGTCGGCCTGTCCGCCGCCGGGTTCTTCGTCGCCGCGCTGGTCAGCCCCTGGTGCACCCGGCGGCTCGGCCTGGCCGGCTGGATGACGGTCTGCCTGGCGGCCCCGGTGGTCTTCGTCCCGGCGCTCGGCCTGAGCTTCACCCTGCTGCCCTGCCTGCTCGCGGCGCTGCTGCTCGGGGTGGTCACCCAGGGCACCAAGATCTGCGCCGACACCGTGGTCCAGGAGTCGGTCGAGGACGAGTACCGCGGCCGGGTCTTCGCGATCTACGACGTGCTGTTCAACGTCGCCTTCGTGACCGCCGCCCTGGTCACGGCGCTGGTGCTGCCGCTCTCCGGCCGCTCGGTCGTGGTGGTGGTCGGGGTCGCCGCGGTGTACGGGCTCTCGGCGCTCCTCTACCTGCGCTCCGCCCGGCGGTACGGGCCGCTCCCCGGCGACCGGGCCTCCTGAAGGCCCTCGGCCCCTCGGAACGGTGGCGTCCGACCGAGTCGCTAAGGTACGTCAGACCTGTCGCAGCGACAGCACTCGGCCTCGGGGGACGAACTGATGAGCACACCGCCCGGCCCGTACGGGCCACCTCCGCCGTACGGGCCGCCCCCGCAGCCGGCCCCGCCGTACGGGCAGGTGCCGTACATCCCGTCGCAGCCCCAGCCCGCACCGCCCGGCTTCGGACCGCCCCCGCCCGGGCCGCCCCAGCCCGGACCACCCCAGCCCGCACCGCCCGGCTTCGGACCGCCCCCGGCCTACGGCCAGCAGCCGCCCGGCTACGGCGCCCAGTCGCCGTACGGCCAGCAGCCGCCCGCCGGCCCGTACGGCTACCCGCCGCCCGCCTCCGCCGCCGAGACGCCCCCCGCGAAGCGCGGCGTCAAGGCGAAGCTGCGGATCGTCGGCCTGGTCGGCGGCTGCCTCGCGCTGGCCGTCGGCTACTTCGTCAGCGGCCCGAGCGTCAGCAGCGCCAAGCCCGGCGACTGCGTCCGGGTGAGCGGCACCCGCGATGTCGAGATCGTCAAGTGCAGTGACGCCAAAGCGAATTACCGGGTCCTGTCGACGTTCGGCGACACCACCGACGTGAACCGCTGCCAGCAGACGCCGCAGACCACCAGCGCCGTCTCGGGCAAGAGCGGACGCCGCTGGAACAAGAAGCGGTACGTGCTCTGCCTCGGCCCGATGACCCCGGCCGGCGCCCCGCTGCCGGGGAAGGCCTGACCTCTCCACCACCACCGCATCCCCGGGGGACCTCTTGTCCGTTCCGCCGCCCCAGCTGCCGTACGGCGCCCCGCCGCCCGACGACGGCAACCCGTACGCCACCGGCAACCCCTACGGCCGGCCGACCCCGCCGCCGCCGGGCCCGCCGCCCGGCTACGGCTACCCGGCCGCCCCGCCGCCGCCCGACCAGCCGTACGGCTACCCTCCCCAGCCCGCGCCCGGCTACGGGTACGGGTACCCGCCACCGGCGCCGCAGGACGGGCCCGCCTGCCGCTTCTGCGGCGGCTTCCCGGCCGTGGACGCCACCGTCCGCGGCCACCAGGGCCTGGTCCTGGCCTACCGGATGCTGCGGATGCCGGGCCCGTTCTGCCGCACCTGCGGGACGGCCACGGTGCGCGACCTGTCCGCCCGCACCCTGGTCCAGGGCTGGTGGAGCCCGGCGTCGGTGCTGCTGGCGCCGATCACCCTGCTGCTGAACCTCGCCGCCAACGGCAAGGTCAAGCGGCTGCCGCCGCCCGTCCCGGGCAGCCACGGCCCCCAGCTCGACCCCGGCGTCCCGCTGGGCCGGCGGCCGCACGCGCTGATGCTGCTGCTGCCGCTCTCGGTGGTCGTCACGCTGGTCCTGGCCGCCACCGGGGTGCTCGGCCCGAAGAAGGACGACCCGGTCGCGCCGATCGCGATACCGACGGTGACGGTGCCCCCGGTGACCACCTTCTCGCCGCCGGCCTACCCGCCGCGGCCGTTCCCCTCGCCGACGTTCAGCATGCCGCCGGTGCCCACCATCACGCTGCCGCCGCCGACCGCCCCCAGCACCGCTGCCGACAGCATCGACCGGGCCAACCCCGGCGACTGCCTGCGCAACGAGAACGGCACCGGCGCGACCCACGACGCCAACCCGAAGATCACCATGCTGCCCTGCGGCGACTCCCGCGCCCAGTACAAGGTGGTCTTCAAGTACCTGGCCACCTCCGACGAGAAGGTCTGCGAGAAGCAGCCGAAGTCGGACAGCACCTACACCCGCACCTACTCCAACCTGCCGGCCCTCAACTACGTGCTCTGCCTGCAGAGCCTCCACGGCTGACCCGGCACGCCCGAGGGGTGGTCCCGGCGTCGGCCGGGGCCACCCCTCGCAGCACCTCTCAGCCCTGCTGCTCGGCCCACCAGGCCCGCAGCGCGGCCACCGCCGCGTCGTGCTCCAGCGGGCCGTGCTCCAGCCGGAGTTCGAGCATGTGCTTGTACGCCTTGCCGACCTGCGGGCCGGGCTTGAGCCCGAGCAGCTCCATGATCTGGTTGCCGTCCAGCGCCGGGCGGACGGCGTCCAGCTCCTCCTGGGCCTTCAGCTCGGTGATCCGCTGCTCCAGGCCGTCGTAGGTGCGCGACAGCGCCGCCGCCTTCTTGCGGTTGCGGGTGGTGCAGTCGGAGCGGGTGAGCTTGTGCAGGCGCTCCAGCAGCGGTCCGGCGTCGGTGACGTAGCGGCGCACCGCGGAGTCCGTCCACTCGCCGCCGCCGTAGCCGTGGAAGCGCAGGTGCAGCTCGACCAGCTGCGAGACGTCCTCGGTGAGCTCCTTGGAGTACTTGAGCTCGCGCATCCGCTTGCGGGTCATCTTGGCGCCGACCACCTCGTGGTGGTGGAAGGAGACCCGGCCGTCCGACTCGAAGCGGCGGGTGCGCGGCTTGCCGATGTCGTGCAGCAGCGCGGCCAGCCGCAGGGTGAGGTCCGGGCCGTCCTGCTCCAGGTCGACGGCCTGTTCCAGGACGGTCAGCGAGTGCTCGTAGACGTCCTTGTGCCGGTGGTGCTCGTCGCGCTCCAGCCGCAGTGCGGGCAGTTCGGGCAGCACGTGGTCGGCCAGGCCGGTGTCGACCAGCAGCCGCAGGCCCTTCACCGGGTGCTTGGCCAGCAGCAGCTTGTTCAGCTCGGCCTGGACGCGCTCGGCGGACACGATGGTGATCCGCTCGGCCATCGCGGTCATCGCGGCGACGACCTCGGGGGCCGGCTCGAAGTCGAGCTGGGCGGCGAAGCGGGCGGCGCGCATCATCCGCAGCGGGTCGTCGGAGAAGGACTCCTCGGGGGTCGCGGGGGTGCGCAGCACCCGGGCCTCCAGGTCGTCCAGGCCGTGGTGCGGGTCGACGAAGCCGCGGCCGGGCAGGTCGACGGCCATCGCGTTGACGGTGAAGTCCCGGCGGACCAGGTCCTGCTCGATGGTGTCGCCGTAGGTGACCTCGGGCTTGCGGGAGGTCCGGTCGTACGCCTCGGAGCGGTAGGTGGTGATCTCGATCAGGAAGGAGCCCTCGGGGGTGTCCTTGCGGGCGCCGACCGTGCCGAAGGCGATGCCGACGTCCCAGACCGCGTCCGCCCAGCCCTTGACCAGCCTGAGCACCTGCTGCGGGCGGGCGTCGGTGGTGAAGTCCAGGTCGTTGCCGAGCCGGCCGAGCAGGGCGTCCCGCACCGAGCCGCCGACCAGGGCCAGCCGGTGGCCGGCCGCCTCGAACCGACGGGCGATCTCGTCGGCCACCGGCGACACCCGCAGCAGCTCTTGCAGCCCCAGGGTCTGGGCCTCGCTCAGGCCTGGGACGGCCTGGACGGCGGTGCTGGAACGGTCGAGGTGCGCGGTGGACTCATTGGCAGTGGACACGGCTCACAAGAGTACGTGGCCCGACAGGTCAACCGCCCGCGCGTTTTGGGCGTCTCACCCCAAGGCCCGCAACACTGCACCGCGGGCTGCATCGTTACCATGCCGGTGGACGAGTCTCGGGCACCGGACAGGGGATGCGGTGTCGCGTGCCGCCGTGGCCGGCGGAGCTCCCGCGGCACCAGCGCGGCGAACTGCGTCGAGCGAAGAACGTCAAGCGAACAGCATCAGCAGCGAGCGATCGAGAACGGCGAGGGCGGAACGAGTGAGTGAGCCGGCACGGCACTCGGGCCTGGGGGCGGAACGACGGCCCGGAAGGACCGAACGCCCCGTCGAAGGGCACGGTACGGGGCGGCGCGCGGGGCGGGCGGCCCGCCGCCTCGCCGCCGTCTGCGGGGCCGCCCTGGCCCTGTTCTCAGCGGTCGCCCCGGCCGCGGCGCTGCCCGCCGGGGGCGGCGTCCGGCCGACCGCCGACAACGGCGTCTCGGCCGAGTACCCGGTGGAGATGACCATCGAGACGGTGGCACCGCAGGTGGCCAGCCCGAACGGCATCGTGAAGATCACCGGGCACGTCACCAACACCGGCAAGGCCGCGGTCAAGAACGCCCACGCGGCCGTCCGCAAGCCGCTGTCCAGCAAGCCGCTGCAGCGGCGCAGCGACCTGTCCCTGGTGACCACCCGCAGCGGCCCGACCAACTCCGACGGCGTGGAGCTGGACAGCCCGCAGTACGCCCTGCCGGAGCTGGGCCCGGGCCAGAACCAGCCCTACACCCTGAGCGTCTCGGTGAGCGACCTCGGGCTGTCCGACAGCGGCGTCTACGAGCTCGCGGTGGACGCCTGGGGCTCGACCGCCGACAACCAGCGCGACCGACCGCTGGGCATCGCCCGGACCTTCCTGCCGTACAACCCGGGCGGCGCCGAGGCACAGCCCAGCAAGGTCACCACGCTCTGGCCGCTGGTGCACGCGCCGGTGCTGGCCGCGCAGACCTACTCCGACAACGACCAGCCCGTCCCCGTCCTGCGCGACGACAGCCTGACCGCCGAGTTCTCCCCGGGCGGCCGGCTGTACGAGCTGGTGGACACCGGGGCCAAGATGACCGGGCTGACCTGGGTGGTCGACCCGGACCTGCTGGACACCGCGTTCGCGATGACCAGGCCGTACCGGGTGCAGAAGCCGGGCCAGGACGTCGGCAAGCCGGCCAAGGACGACAACACCGTCCCCGGCACCGGCCAGGCCGCCGCCACCGCCTGGCTGGACAAGCTGCGGGCCGCCGTCGCCAAGCCGGGCGGCCAGGTGGTGTCGCTGCCCTACGCCGACCCGGACCTCGCCTCGATCGCGCACAACGGCGCCGACCTGATCGGGATGGGCACCGCCCTGGGCAAGGCGGCCACCGCCGGCCGACTCACCGTCGAGGGCCGGCTGTCCGTCGACACCCGCTCGGACGTGGCCTGGCCGTACCAGGGCTACCTGGACCAGCAGATCGCGGGCATCGCCCAGCAGGCCGGCAACGGCCTGGTCCTGGTCAACGGCGCGAGCATGCCGGAGCCGGACGCGATGAACTACACCCCGACCGCGGTGCGCCCGATCGGCAGCGGGCAGAACGCGGTGGTCGCCGACGAGACCGTCTCCTCGCTGTTCCAGACCGACCTCGCCTCCCCGCAGGCGCAGACCAAGGCGAACCAGCGCTTCCTCGCCGAGACCTACACGATCACCCACGAGCAGCCGCAGAACCAGCGCGGCCTGCTGGTGATGCCGCCGCGCGACCTGACCGCGAGCACCGCCAAGGTGCTGGCGGACGCCCTGCAGACGGCCTCCGACAACAAGTGGCTCGCCCCGGTCAAGCTGGACACCCTCGCCCAGGCCTCGCCCGACCAGAAGGCCAACACCGCCGTCCCGGCGGCCGCCGACTACCCGGCCCAGGTCCGGGCCTCGGAGCTGTCCGCGGCCGAGCTGAGCAGCACCGACGAGATCCAGCAGAACCTGGACACGCTGATGCGGGTGCTCACCCTGCCGCAGCGGGTGCGCGGCCCGTTCAGCGCCGCGATGGTCCGCTCGCTGTCCACCGCGTGGCGCACCGACGCGGCGGCCGGCAGCACCTACCGCGCGGACGTCGCCAAGTACCTGGACGAACTGACCGGAGCCGTCCGGGTGACGAAGAAGAACGTCGTCACCCTCGCCGGCGACACCGGCCTGGTGCCGGTCAGCGTCCGCAACGACCTCACCCAGACCGTCACCAACCTCAAGCTGGTGCTCACCTCGACCCAGCCGAACCGGCTGCGGGTGGGCAAGGAGGAGGAACTGGTCATCCCCGCCGCTCAGAGCGCCACCCTCCGGTTCCAGGCCGAGGCGCGCAACAACGGCCCGGTCACCATGACCGCCCAGCTCTGGACCACCGGCCCCAACCCGCAGAAGTACGGCACACCGCAGCAGTTCACAGTGGAGGTCACCTCGGTGACCAACGGCGTGCTGTACGTCTTCGCGGCCGCCGCCGGCCTGCTGCTGCTGGCCGCGCTGCGCTTCGTGCGGCAGCGCAAGCGGCGGGCCGGGCAGCCGCACGCCGACGGCGACCAGCCGGTCGACGGCCCGGCGGCGGACGGCGCACCGGCCCCGGCGGCGGACGAGGCCCGGGACGGGGCGCAGGACGCGGGCGGGGACGCGAGCGGGGAGAAGCCCGACGGCGAGGCCGGGGGCGGTGCCGGCGAACCCTCCGGGAACGGCCCCGGCGGCGGCCCCGAAGACGGCTCCGGCGGCGGATCCGCCGAGGCCGGCCCCGCGCAGACACCGCGCGGCAGCAACGCGGATGGCCGGGATCGGACCGCCAGTGATGAGAAGGTTGGTCCTTGATACCGCCGACCCCCCGCAACGCCGGGCCGGCCTCCCCCACGACAGCGAAGAGGTGACATGACCGGGCGCAGCGAGGAGCGGCCGCCGGGCCGCGGTGAGAACCGGCCGGGCGCCGAGTCGCCGTCCGGCGACTGGTACGTGGCCGACACCTACGCCCAGGACCCGTACGCGGCCGACGCGTACGGGAACCCGCAGGCCGGCCAGGACCCGTACGGTCTGCGGGCCGACCGGCCCGCGGCACCTCAGCCGCCGGCCACCGCGTACGACGTGCCGCCGCAGCTGCCGCCGCAGGGCGGCGGCTACCCGACGCCGGTGCCGCCGGCGCAGTACTCGGCGCCGACGCCGTTCGCGGCCCCGGTGCCGCCCGTGCAGCCCGGCTGGGACACCCCGGTGCAGGCCGCCTGGCAGGAGGCCCCGGCCCCGGCCGGCGGCGGCCAGTGGGGCGGCCAGGAGCAGCCCCGGCCGCAGTGGGAGCCGGGCCCGGCGCACTCGACCTGGGACAGCGAGACCACCGAGTACGTCGGGGTGGACGCGCTGTTCGGCGGCCACCAGGCGCAGGCGGCGGCCCAGCCGCCGGTGCCCCCGCCCGCCCCGGTGCACCCGATGGCACCGCCGGTCGCGCCCCCGCCCCCCGTTGCCGGGCCGCCGCACGCCCCCGCGCCGTACCCGCCGGTGGGCGGCTACCCGGGGCAGCAGCAGTACGCCGGCCCGGACGGGCACCGCCCCTTCGTCCCCCCGATCGAGTTCGACCCGCCGCTCTCCGAGGACGAGGCCACCATGCAGGTGGCCGCCGTGGCGGTGCCGCCGGCGGTGGAGCCGCTGGCGGACCTCGTCGCCGAGGAGCGCGCCGCACAGCCGGCGCCCGCGGCCGAGCCCGCCCCGGCGGCCGGCGGCGGCGGCAAGGTCGCGAGCCTGCTGAACTCCAGCGCGATCATGGCGGCCGGCACGCTGGTCTCCCGCGGCACCGGCTTCGTCCGGACCATGGTGATCACCGCCGCCATCGGCGTCGCCGCCATGGGCGACTCGTACAACGCCGCTTACACCCTGCCGACTCTGCTCTACATCCTGATCGGCGGCGGCGCGCTGAACGCCGTCTTCGTGCCGCAGCTGGTGCGCAGCATGAAGAACGACGAGGACGGCGGCACCGCGTACGCCAACCGGCTGCTCACCCTGGTGATGGTCGGGCTCGGCGGCGTGGTGTTCCTCGCGGTGCTCGGGGCACCGCTGCTGGTGCAGCTGATCTCGCACTCGATGATGGAGAACGCGGACCGCGCCGAGACCACGGTCGCGCTGGCCCGGTACTGCCTGCCGACCATCTTCTTCATGGGCGTCCACGTGGTGATGGGGCAGATCCTCAACGCCCGCGGCCGGTTCGGCGCGATGATGTGGACCCCGGTCCTCAACAACATCGTGGTGATCTTCACCTTCGGCGCCTACATCTGGGTGTACGGCGGCTACAGCGGCACGCACGTGACGCCCGAGGGCATCTCGCCCGAGGGCGTCCGGCTGCTCGGCCTCGGCACCCTGCTCGGCCTGGTCGTCCAGTCGCTGGCGATGATCCCGTACCTGCGGTCGGCCGGCTTCCGCTACCGGCCGCGCTTCGACTGGCGCGGCCACGGCCTGGGCAAGGCCGCCCGGCTGGCCAAGTGGACCTTCTTCTTCGTGCTCGCCAACCAGGCCGGCTTCCTGGTCATCACCCAGCTGGCCACCGCCGCCGGCAGCGCCGCCGAGAAGGGCGGCCACGAGGGCGTCGGCCTCGCGGCGTTCTCCAACGCCCTGCTGATCTGGCAGCTCCCGCAGGCCGTGATCACCGTCTCGATCATGAGCGCGGTGCTCCCCCGGCTCTCCCGGGCGGCGGCCGACGAGGACGCCGGCGCCGTCCGCGACGACCTGTCGTACGGGCTGCGCACCACCGCGGTGGCGGTCGTCCCGGGCGCCTTCCTGTTCCTGTCGCTCGGCCCGGCGATCGCCCGCTCGATCTACGGGATCGGCGGCGGTGACCGGGCCCTGGACAACGCCTCCAACGTCGGCCTGATGCTCTCGGCCTTCGCGCTCGGGCTGATCCCGTACTCGGCCCAGTACGTGATGCTGCGCGGCTTCTACGCCTACGAGGACACCCGGACGCCGTTCTCCAACACCGTCTGGGTCGCGGTCTGCCAGGCCGGGTTCTCGGTGGTCTGCTGGTTCACGCTGCCCGCCCAGTGGGCCGTGATCGGGATGTCCTTCGGCTATGGTCTGGCCTACGCCGTCGGGGTGACGGTCGCACTGCCGAAGTTGAAGAAGAAGATCGGCGGGCTGGACAGCAAGCGGATCGGCAAGACCTACAGCCGACTGGCCACCGCCGGCGTGCCGTCCGCGCTGGTCGGCCTCGGCGTCAGCCTGGCGGTCCAGCAGGTGCTGGACGGCTGGCTGGGCAGCGTGCTGTCCCTCGTCGCGGGCGGCGGCCTCCAGCTGGCCGTGTTCGTGCTCATCGCGAAGCGCCTGCGGATCGAGGAGCTCAACGCCATGCTCGGCATGGTGCGCGGCCGGCTGGGCCGCTGATCCACCACACCGACCGACCGGACGAGCGGACGCCCTGACCGGGTGTCGACGGGAGCCACCGGCTCCTCCGCCCGTCCGGCCGGGTGCCGGGCCGCCGCCCGCGCCCGGCTCCGCCCGGGCCGCGAGATGGCGGCCCGGTGTCGGATCTGCACCACATCTCTCCACCAGCACGCAACCGAGCGCGCCCCTCAGCGGTCGTACTCGGTGGAGAAGAGTGGGCACAATTGTCCTGGAGCACGTGGCCGCCAACCCGCGGGCTCCAGCGACTCTCTCAAGCCGGGGCGACACAAGGGGAGGCAGGACCACGGTGGCTGATGGCACCAAGGCGGTCGTCGACACGTCAGCAGCTGACGCGGCGGCGGACGAGGCCGCACTGGCCGCGGCGATCGACGAGCTCACGGCGGGGAAGGCAGCCCCGGCGGGCGCCGTCGCCGACGCCTCCTCCCAGGACGCCTCCGAGGACCGGGGCGCCGCCCCGGACACCCCGGTGGCCGCCGACCCGGACCCGGACACCGACGCCGCCGACCCCTCCGAGCCCTCCGACCTCTCCGACCTCTCCGACGTCGGCCAGGACGCCCCCCGCGGCGAGGAGACCTCGGAGATCACCGCTCCGCTCTCGGTCCACGAGATCGCCGCCGAGCTGGCCGCCGGCACCGTCCGGCGCAAGCCCGCCGCCCCGGAGCCCGCAGCCGCCAAGCGCCGCCCCACCGACCCGCAGCCCACCGTCGACCCGCGCGACACCGCCACCCTGCCCCGCACCCTCCCCGCCCCGCTGCGGCACAGCGGCGACATGATCGGCCACCGGTACCGGCTGGAGGAGTGCATCTCCCAGACCGAGACCTTCAGCAGCTGGCGCGCGGTCGACGAGAAGCTGCGCCGGGCCGTCGGCGTCCACCTGATGGCCTCCGGCCACCAGCGCGCCCGCAAGGTGCTCGCCGCCGCCAAGTCCGCCGCCCTGCTCGGCGACCCGCGCTTCGTCCAGGTCCTGGACGCCGTCCAGGAGGGCGAGCTGGTCTACGTCGTGCGGGAGTGGCTGCCGCACGCCTCCGACCTCGCCAAGCTGCTCGCCGACGGCCCGATGGAGCCGCACGAGGCGTACCAGATGGTCCGCCAGGTGACCGACGCGGTCGCCGCCGCCCACCGGCGCGGCCAGGCCCACCTGCGGCTCACCCCGCGCTGCGTGCTGCGCACCGACAGCGGCCAGTACCGGATCAACGGCATCGCGGTGGACGCCGCCCTGCGCGGGCTGCCCGACGAGGACGGCACCGACGGCTCCGAGCGCACCGACACCCGCGCGATCGGCGCCCTGCTGTTCGCCGCGCTCACCCACCGCTGGCCCTACCCGGAGGACCGCTACGACCTCCAGGGCCTGCCCAAGGGCCTCCAGAACGCCGCGCCGGACCAGGTCCGCGCGGGCGTCCACAAGGGCCTGTCCGAGCTGGCCGCGCGGGCCCTGTTCGACCACCCGCCGCACCACGCCGAGCCGATCACCACCCCGGAGGAGCTGACCCGGGCGATCGCGCAGATGCCCCGGATCCGCCAGCCCGAACCGGAGCTGCCCCCCTTCCCGGCCCCGCCCCGGCACAACACCCACGCGCTGCCGACCGCGCCCAACCCGACCCGGGTGGCCGACCCGGCCGTCGCCCCGCTGCCCGCCTCGTCCCGGCCGACCGCGAGCCGGCGCACCCGGCGACGGCTGCGCCGGGTGGTCAAGGCGACGGCCTGGACGGTCGCCCTGGGCGCCATCGGCGTCGCCTCCTGGCAGTTCGTGGACACCCTGCGCAACACCGGCCCGACCACCTCCCCGCAGACCTCGGCCACCAGCGACGCACCGACCCCGCAGGCCAGCACCCACAACCCGACGCCGATCGCGCCCAAAGCCGCCCTCTCGTACAACCCGAAGGGCGATTCGGCGGAATCCGCCTGGGCCCTCCCCAAGGCCATCGACGGCGACCCCAACACGAGCTGGCCGACCTTCGGCTACGACGACCAGTTCGTCCCGGGCGGCTACAAGGAAGGCACCGGCCTGCTGATCGATCTCGGCTCGCCGCACGCCGTCAACTCGGTGAGCGTCCAGTTCGTCGGCACCACCACGGCCGAGCTGCGGATCCCGAACGGTCAGGCGGCGGACAACCCGCAGAAGGCGCCGCTGGCCTCCTTCACGGCCGTGGGGAAGAAGAGCGGCACCACCGTCGACTTCGCTCTCAGCACCCCGACGAACACGCGCTACCTCTTGATCTGGCTGACCAGCCTGCCGAAGGATACGGACGGCAGGTTCCGCGGGCAGGTCGCCGAGGTGAAGGTCTCCGGCTGACCGGCTGACCGGCGGTCCGGTCTCCAGGACGACGGCGAGGGGGGCGAGGGGTGACGGTGGCGGAGGACGACGCGGCGCTGCTCGCCCGGCACGTCGCCGGCGACCCGGACGCCTTCGGCCTCCTGGTGAACCGCCACCGCGACCGGCTCTGGGCGGTCGCCCTGCGCACCCTGGGCGACCGTGAGGAGGCCGCCGACGCCCTCCAGGACGCCCTGGTCTCCGCCTTCCGCGCCGCCCCCGGCTTCCAGGGCCGCTCGGCGGTCACCACCTGGCTGCACCGGATCGTGGTCAACGCCTGTCTGGACCGCGCCCGGCGCAGCGCCACCCGCCGCACCACCCCGCTCGACGAGGACCCGCGGCGTCTGGACACCCTGGTCGGCGCCGCGGAACCGGCCGACTCCCCGGTGGTCCGGGCCGAGGTGCAGCGCGAGCTGGCCGCGGCGCTCGCCGAACTGCCCGCCGAGCAGCGGGCCGCACTCGTCCTGGTCGACATGCAGGGCTACCCCGTCGCCGAGGCCGCCGAGCTGCTGGGCGTCCCGGTGGGCACGGTGAAGAGCCGCTGCGCCCGGGGCCGGGCCCGGCTGCTCCCGCTGGTCCGCCATCTGCGCGAGAGCGGCGGTGGCGGACCGGATGTTTCACGTGAAACACCGAACGCCCCCGGCACGGCCCCGTCACCTCGGCGGAACGCGCCGGGGAACCCGACGGGCACCCGCACCGTCACAGGGACAGGCCCGAACACCGGTCGGACGGTTCTGGAAGGAGACGCGAGCGCGCGATGACGGCCCACCTCTCCTCCTCCGGCCCCACCGGCCCCGCCGAGGCCCACCCCTCCGTCGACGAGCTCGCCGACCTCGCCGAGGGGCTGGTCGAGTCCGCCGACGCCGCCCGGACGCTGCGCCGACACCTGGACGGCTGCGCCGAGTGCCGCGAGACCGCCGACGCGCTCGGCGAGGTCCAGGCACTGCTCGGCGCCGTCGAGGCCCCGCCGATGCCCGCCGACGTCGCCGCCAGGCTGGACGCCGCCCTCGCCGCGGCCGCCGCCTCCGCAGCGACGGAGGAGGAGACCGAGAACGCCCCCCTCGCGGCCTCCCGGGCCGCCACCCCCACCCTGGCCCCCCGGGCCGCCGCGGCGCCCGCCGCACCCCCTTCCCGGCCCGCCGCGCCCACCGGCCCGGGC
>NZ_JBHXML010000118.1:0-17790 GCF_042720345.1 Kitasatospora sp. NPDC058478
GCCTTCATGATCTCCGCCGCTGCCTTCGGCGAGCTGGAACATCACCCGGACGTGGTCTTGACCAGCCCAACCACCCCTTAACTACGCGGCATTGGTAGAGGTCTCTGACGCTGCGGCCGAGTTCACCGAGCCGCTCCAGGTCGAAGCCGGCGAGGCGCAGCTGGACCGCGCGGGGTGAGTCGAAGCGCGGGTCGGTCGTGAAGTCGGTGGCCAGGCGCTGTGCCAGCGGGGGGAGCCGTTGCACGCCCTGCTGTCCGTCGTAGAACGCGGGCGTGCCGGTGATCACCAGGAAGAGGCCGGGGAAGCGGCCAGCGTCGATCTCGTCCAGTAGCTGTCGCAGGGCGTTGAGGCCCTTCTCCCGGACGTCGCCTCGTACGCGCTGGAGGGTCTCGATCTCGTCGAGGACGAGCAGCAGGCCGGGGTGTCCGCAGTCGCGCAGGACGGTGAGCAGGCCCTGGAGGAAGCCGAGGGCGGCGAAGTGGTCGAGGTCTCCGCGGACGCCGGCGGTCCGGCGGGCGCCGGCCGCGACGGACTTTTGGCCTCCGAGCCAGGCGATGAGCGCTTCGGCTGTTGCGGCGTCGCCTGCGGCCTTGGCGTGGCGGTAGCCGCGCAGGGCGGCGGCGAAGGCGGGGGTGGTGCGGGCGACGTCGGCGAGGCGGGACTCCATGAGCGCGTCGACGGCCTTGCCGAGGGCTTCGGTGTCGGCCTCCGGTACGTCTCCGGCGTCGAGGACTTCCTCTTCGAGCGTGTAGAACCAGGAGTCGACGATGGCGCGCAGGGCGCTCGGGGCGTGGCTCGCGGTGGACAGGCGTTCGGTCAGACGTCGGTAGACCGTCTCCAGCCGGTGGAGCGGGGTCTCGGTCTCGGAGATCTGGATCTCGGCCGTGGCCAGGCCCATACGCTTGGCCCGCTCGGCCAGCCAGCGGGCGAAGAAGGTCTTGCCGGAGCCGTAGTCGCCACGGACGGCGTGGAAGGCTGCGCCGCCTCGGGTGACGACGGTCAGGTCGTCGTCGAGGGCGCGCTCGAAGCGGTCGAGGCCGACGGCGAAGAGATCGAGCCCGAATTGGGGCACCGTGCCGCGGCGCAGGGCATCGACTACGTCGCGGCGGCGGGCCGCGCTCACGGAGGCCGTGTGTCCCCCGGAGGGGGGCTGAACCGTGTTCATCAGCTGTCCACCTGGAACTGTTCACGGGCGAGCGGCACGTTGAGCCGCAGCCTGCTTCCGTTGTCGCTGAACTCCAGCACGGGGTAGCCCTCTACGTTCAGGAGTCGTTGCAGTGTGGCGGCGAAGCCGTCGGCGTTGCGCCCTGCCTTGCCCGCTGCCGCCGCCACCGCGGTCAGGGACAGGACGCCGTCCGCTGCCACCAGGGCGTCGACGACAGCAGCCATGACCTCGGGCTCGGGCGGCTTGCGGACAAACCTCCGCTGGAAACGGAAGGTCTCGGACGCCACCAGCTTTGTCCCGAAGGAGGGGCCGTGTGCCGGGGTGCTCGTCTCGGCGGCTTCGCGCGTCTCCTCCACGGGTTCCTGGCCGTCCGTGGGCTTGGCCGAGGTCGACGACGTGTTGGTCTGCTCGGCGACACGTGCCGCATCGCGGGTGGGGTTGCCCGCGTTCCACCAGGACGGGGTGACGTCTTCTGGTGCGAGGAGGTGCCAGTCCTTGGGCGGGTCGGTGTCCACGGGCAGCAGCGTCAGGACCGGAACGGTCATCTCGGCGAGGGAGGCGCCGCCGTGGTAGCCCGCCTTGCGGGGCGTGTACCGGATGTCCTCGCGCCAGGGCGCGACGATGCGGCCATCGCCTTCGAGGACGCGCGGTCCGGTGAGCAGGACTTCGCCGGATCCCGGTTCGCCGAGGCGCCAGCGCGCGGCACTTACGCTCCCGGCAGCGGCTGGGGCGTCGAGTCCTTCGCTTCGTTCGAGGACGTGGCCGTGGTCGGCGACGATGACGACGGGTCGGCTGTAGAGGCGTGCGGCGGCGAGGAGTTCGTCCAGGTAGGTCACGTCGGCGAGGCGCCATCGTGTGCGGTCGCCCTGGGCTGCGTGGTCGAGTGAGTCGTCGACCGTGTTGAGCACGACTCCGACGACCGCCTCGCCGGCCAGTTCGCGCTGCAGCGTATCGGAGAGCCGCTGGCCGGCCGCACCTCCTATGTCCGCCTTGTGGAACAAGGCGGCCGAACGGCGCTGCCGGGACCAGAACTCCTCGAAGCCGGGCTTCTCCACCGATTGGCCGCCCTGGGTGAGGCTGCCGGTGAGGAGGGAGGCCCGGCTGATGCGGGTGAGTGAGGGGATCGCGGCGACTGCGGCCGTGCGGCGGCCCCGGGCGGGGCCGGTCTCCAGCCAGCCGCGGCGGGCGAGTTCTTTGCCGAAGCCGACCGCGACTTCGCTGCTCATGCCGTCGACCAGCAAGATCAGTGGTGCCCGGCCAGACTTGCCGGCGAGCTTGACGGCGATGGTGTCGAGCACGTTCTCGACCAGGAGCGCGCCGGCCGGCGTTTGGCCGGTCGCGGTGCGTGTCCATTCACGCAGGTACCGGGCGAAGATCTCGTCGATGACGGCGCGCCGCCCACGAGCGGCGTGGTAGACGCTGTGGTAGGCGGCACTGACCGGTTCCTGGGCATCGGCGTCGCCGGCCCACAAGACGGTGAGGGCGGCATCCACCCAGCCCCAGTCGGCGAGATGCTGCTCGACGGCGTCCGCTACGGAGGTGATGGTCGGCTGCGGGCCGGCCAGCGAGCGTGCCAGGCGCACCGCGGCTTCGGCGGTGCGGACACGCGGGCGCTGCAGGCCCGCGAGGTGGTGGCGTCGCAGTTCCTCGAGGGCTGCCTCGGCCGCGGCGAGGTCGCGTGTGCGGGGGCCGGAGGGGTCGAGGACAGCCGCGAGTGCGTTGAGGCGAGCTTGGAACCCGGAGGGCAGGTAAGCGTTGCCCGCGAGGGCTTCGGCCAGGCCGGATTCCTGGCCGCGGCCGGCGGCGCACAGGTCGAGCAGCAATGACGCCGCGTTGCCGGCGACCTTGGTCAGCCAGTCCCGGATACCGTGCTGCTCGTCCTTGGCCAGTGCCGCGTAGGCGGCGGGCCCGAATGGACTGCGGGACCAGGCCAGCAGGGTGTCGGCGTCCAGCGGGGTGTCGCGACGGCCATCTCCGCGGGTGCCGGCCGCGTCGGGGGATGCCTGGCTGATCGACAGCCTGGCCTCGACGAGTGCGCGCATCGCCGCATCCAGCGTGAGCACGGAGCCGAGCCGCGGCCAGCCACCGTGGGGCTCCGCTTCGAGGAGGGCGTTCACCAGCCAGGATTCCGCGCGGATGCGCGGGTCGAGACCGGTGGCGCCGAATCGCAGCCGGACGATCTCCGCCCGGTCGACGCTGAGGACCTGGCGGCGCAGGGCGTGGCCGAGCACGTCCCAGCCGAGCTGCTCGTCCTCGACCGTGGTGGTGACCACAAGCACCGAACCCGGGCCCGTGGCATCTTCCTGGTGGCGATGCCAGGCGTCGGAGATACCGAGGACGGAGTGCTGTTCCACGACCTCGATCCGGCGCTTGTCCTCAGCCAGGGAGGCAGTGAACTCGGCAGCCGCGCCGGTCTCGTACCGGCCGTGGACCAGGACGAGCCGACGGTCCGGCTCGTTGGGAGGCTCCAGACGCAGAAGTGCCTCGATGACCCGGCGGTTGACCAGGGGCGGCTGGGCCGACATCACTGCGCCGCCCCTTCGCTCACGCTACCGCCCGCTCCGGGCTCGTCCGCGGGCTTCCACCCGATCTCGATCTCGGTATCGGGATCGCCTGCACCTGCAAGCGCCCAAGACCCGCGCCAGCCGCAACTGGGTTAGCCTCTCCCCCCGCGTCACGGCCGCACTGCGTCGCCAGGCCACCCGCCATCGCGGTATGCATCCCGACCAGCCCAGCCTGAACGGGATGGTCTTCACCCGCCCGGATGGCAAGCCCGTCAACCCCGAACGACTCCTGCACACCCTGCGCCAACGCTCAGCCGAGATCGGCCTGCCCAAGATCGGCCTTCACGACCTGCGCCACACCGCCGCTACCATCATGATCAGTTCCCAGGTGCCGCTCGCCGTCGTCTCCAAGACCCTGCGGCACTCCACCCTGGCCACCACCGTCAACATCTACGGCCATCTGCTCCCCCAGGCCGCCCGCGAAGCCGTCGCTGCTCTCGCCGACGCGCTCGACTGGGCAGACCTTCCACGCGAGATCAACTGACGCTTCGCCAGGAGTCGCAATCACCCTGGCCTCACCTCGGCCACAAACCGCCAGGTCAGAGAGACCGACGCGACCACCCTGCGACCACACGATCCCCAGAAACGACTGAGAGCGGGCGCTTGGCTCCCCAAGTACCCGCTCTCACAACCGACTTCACAGTCGGGACGACAGGATTTGAACCTGCGACCCCTTGCCCCCCAGTCAAGGGGCTCAACTATTGTCGACAGCCGAGACCTCAAGGCCTCGGCTTTTTTGCATCTCAACTGCACTGAAAACAAGTGAAGTTGAGACTCATCATGAAGATCCACGGTCGACAGAGCTCGAACCCGCTCGATGCCCAACCGGGTTCAAGTTCGTACATAGATGCCCGCTATCACCCACGGGCGCTCATAGGCGCTCACCAGTCGTGGTCCCAAACTGGTCCCCAAATGGTCCCCAGGGACCCGGTCACTGCGGGTGACAACAATCTGTCGACCCTTCAGCAGGGCCCGCCTGTGGGTTCCACATCGGCCTGTCCGCCGGAGTCGTTCTGGCCAGCGGGTTTCGCGGTAGTCCCACCGAGGTGTCCACCAGTGTTGTCCTGCGGCCGTGTCCACATCCTCTACCGCCGCCGGCTGCGGTGTTGCCCGGGCCGGGCACGGGGACGTGCTGAGCTGCTGGTGCAGCTCGGGGTGGTGGCACTGACGGGCTGCCGATCCTGCGGCTGCCCCGGATGGTCAGCTGAGCTGAGACGCGGGTGGTCGGCCAAGAGCTGAGCAGGACCGGCCGCGCCCGGTACGGCAGCAGGGCTCGGACCGCGCGTCGCGGTCCGAGCCCTGCCCCGTGCGGTGCCGGGCTGCGGCGGCGGTGCGTCAGCCCTGTACGGTGTCGCCGCCCGCCTGCCCGGCGCCCTCAGCCGTTCCTGCCTTCTCGCGCATCTTGCGCACCAGCTCCGCCTTCTGGTCGGCTGCACCCTGGCGGTCGAGGTTGCGGTGCGGACCGTTGTTCTGCCGTTCGGCGCGGGACTGCCTCTTGCGCTGGCCGCCGCCCATGCCCACGGGGTTGTTGATGTTCTTGCTCACGGTCGTGGGTTCTCCCGGTGGTGAAGTGAAGTGAAGTGATCTACGGATTCATCGGTGGGGGACGGGCGGCGACGTCGAAGGACGTCAGCAGGGGCCCATCACGCGCTCACTCGTAAATCGGGGTCTGGAAGAACATGGCAAAGACGTTACCCGGTTCCGTCGGCCCTGAACACCAACCTTTTCGCCGCCCCCGCGTCGGCCGGGCCTTCGGCGAGCGCCCGGGGCCGGCCGGTTCCTTCCGGGATTCCCAGCACCGCCAGCACCCGCCGGTCGTCGCCGCCCGCCCTGTCCAGATGGGCGTTGCCGGGCCGCGGGGGCGCTGCCAGTGGTCGCGAGCACACTGATGGCATGAGAGGTCATCTCACTTGCGTCCCGCCGTTGCGGGACAACCCTTGGCTCGGGCAGCGGCGATTCACCTGCCGATTCCCGTTCCCGTGTCCTTTTGGCCACGCGGTGGACATCGCCCATGGGGAGAGGACACGGAATCTGGGATCCCACACCGCCCGCTGGCCGGCCGGGACACCCTTCGCTGCCACTCGCCAGCCCGGGCAGATCAAGTTCGACTACCCACTGGATACGGATGGTGATCTTCCGGACGGTGTGTCGTCTTGAGCGTGTCCTCGCCCGCTGGTCCTGACGTACCTCGCGCACAGCCCCGCACGCTCTGCCGCCACGCCCGGCCGAACGGCAAGCCTTGGACCAGGGTCACCGCGTTCAAGAAGGAGAAGCACACGGGACAGCGTGCGCAGCGGGGCAGGGTGTACCGGCGGTGTGGGTGCCGGGACGAGGGCGGGCGGCAGTTGGGTGCGTGGTGTGTGCGGTTGCTGGAGGAGGCGGGTCACGGGTCGTGGACGTACTGCGTTGACCTGGCGCCGGAGGACGGCCGGCGTCGTACGCGGCGTCGTGGCGGGTTCGCGACCGAGGCGGAGGCTGCGCAGGAGCTGGCGGCGGTGCTGGAGGGTGAGCTGAGCGGGTCGTACGAGGAGCGTCGTACCACCGTGGCGGACTACCTGCGGGAGTGGCTGGCCGCACGGAAGGAGGATCTCACCGTGAACACCTGTGCCGGTTACGCGGCGTACGTGGAGAGGGACCTGATCCCGGCGTTCGGGCGGTGCCGGTTGCTGGACCTGCGGCCGAAGCAGATCGAGGACTGGATGGCCGCTCAGCGGAAGGCCGGGCGGGGCCGGGTCACGCTGTACCGGGTGGTCTCGACGCTGCCCAACGCGTTGAACCACGCGGTGCGGTCGTGGCGGCTGAAGTTCAACCCGGCCGAGCACTGCGTGCCGCCCAAGCCCCGCGCGCAGGAGCGGACCTGCTGGACCCCGAAGGAGGCCGCGTCGTTCCTGCGGCACAACGCCGAGCAGTACGCCGACCAGCTGGCCGACCTGTTCGAGGTGATGCTCGGTACCGGCATGCGCCGCAGTGAGGTCCTCGCCCTGCACTGGTCGGACGTCCACCTCATGGACCGAAAGCTCTTCGTCCGCTGGACCCTGTCCGCCGTGGACAACGGCGACCTCCACTTCAACCAGCCCAAGACCGAGGCCAGCCGCGCCTGGATCAGCCTCTCCCCCAGAGTCATGGCCGCCCTCCACCGCCAGGCCGACCTCCAGATGTCCGCCCACCTCGACGGCCAGCTGGAAGGCCTCGTCTTCGCCAACTCGGACGGATCGCCCCTGCGGCCCCAGTGGGTCCTCGACCAGCTCCGCAAACGCACCGCCGAACTCGGCCTGCCCCGGATCGGCCTGCACGACCTGCGCCATACCGCCGCCAGCATCATGATCGCCGAAGGCATCCCCATCGCCATCGTGTCCAAGACCCTGCGCCACGCCACCCTGGCGACCACCATCAACCTCTACGGCCACCTCTTCAAGGACTCCGCCGACCAGGCCGTCAACGCCCTCGCCCGGGCACTCGATCAAGCCCAGGAAGGCCGGCTCCGGGCCGTCCCCCGTGGCGACGACGACCTGCCACTGGCGGCATAGCGGTAGCCACAACCTGAGACCTTCGCCGGTCCGGCGTAGCTGCGCCTGACCGGGGTCTCCGGGAGGGCGGCCTTCAGGCCTCGCGGCTGGCTGCCCTCCCGGGCTTCGCAGAGCGTTGCGTGCCGCTCTGGAGGGCAGCCGCCGGGGCCGTGCCGAGGTCCCAGGGGACCAGGAGGTGCGGGGTGAACCGCGACGGGGCCCGGTCAGGCATGGCGCAGCGCGTGCCGCTCGTCCAGTCCTTCGGTCAAGAGGTGTTGGTCGACCACGTCGTTGCCTCCGAGAATGGCGCGTTTGGCCGCGGATTCGGCGGCCTTGACCAGCTCGGCGTGGCTGAGCTGGCCGACCTTGGTGATCAGGTCGGACCAAGGTACGCCGGTGGTGTCCATTCCGGCTAGGCGTCGTTGCAGAATCTCGATCGCCTGTTCCGGGGAGGGCGGTGCGTAGTGGACGACGAGGTCGAAGCGGCGGAAGAGTGCGCGGTCGAGGAGGTGGCGGTGGTTGGTGGCGGCGACGACGAGGCTCTCGGTGGGGGCTTCGTCGAGGAAGAGGAGGAAGGAGTTGAGGATGCGGCGGGCTTCGCCGACGTCGTTGCCGGCGGTGCCTTCGGCGCCGAGGGCGTCGAACTCGTCGAAGAGGTAGACGGCGCGGGTCTCGGCGGCGGCTTCGAAGACGGTGCGGAGCTTGGTGGCGGTCTCTCCCATGAAGCGGCTGATCAGTCCGTCGAGGCGGATGGTGAACAGCGGCAGAGAGAGTTCTTTGGCCAGTGCGGCGGCGGTCATGCTCTTGCCGGTGCCGGGCGGCCCCGAGAGGAGGATGCGGTGTACGGGGGTGAATCCGAAGCGTTCCAGGCGGGCGCGCTGGCGTTGCTCGTGCAGGACCTTGTCCAGGGGGGCGCGGACGTCGTCGGCGAGGGTCATGTCGTCGAGGCGGACGTCGGGGTAGCCGGCGGTGAGGAGGCTGGCGAGTTCACCTCTGGGCTGGACGACGGGTGTCGGGGCGAGCCTGAGGATCTTCTCGGCCCGGGCGGCATCGATGATCTCGCGGAGTTCGACGGCGAGCTTGCCGTGGCCCTGGCGCGCGGACTTCGCGGCCACCTGGAGGGCGATGCTGTAGAAGCGGTCCTCGTCGCCGGCGGCATGGGCGTTGAGGAGTGCCTTGAGGTGGTCAGCCGTGGCAGCCACGCACCTCACACTCCTCTTCAGCAGACCGGCCCGCCACTCTAGCGAGCGCCCCGGACAACCGATACCCACGGCGCGCGCTCCAGCGCCGTGGGTATCGTACGGCGGCATGGGCGCCCGCTCGACCGCGGGCCGGAAGGGCTCTCGGTCACCGAGCCTGCCACGCGAGGTGGACTCGGCGGCGCTGTCCTGTGAAGAGCTCCAGGCCTGGCGAGGTCCTCCGGCGAGCGGCGTAGCCACGCGTCGAACGGCTTCGGGACTGCGGCTTGGAATCGGGGGGTGGGGCGTCTCTGGCCGGTGCGCCGGTCAGAGACGCCCGAGCCTCGCGTCGGCAGCAGGAGTCTCGTCCTCCTCGGGGTCCGGGCGGAGCATGTCGAGGAGGTCGCGAGCTGCCCAGTCCGGGAGGGTCACTGCTGGCGGGATCTGGCTCGGGTGTCGCGGGGTGAGAGCCGGTGCGATGCTGAGACGGACAAAACGCCAGTGCGGCGCTCGCGTGGCCGCGTGGGGCAAGGCAGGAAAGCCGGCCGGCGAAGAGGGCCACTGCGGGGAATTGAGGTGCCCATGGCGGAATTGGCTCGGGAGAACCGCAGGGCCGCGGTGGACCGGTCGGAGGGCTTCGGTGAGCGGCTGCTGGGCCAGCTGCTGGACCGGGCTCACGAGATGCCGCCGCAGCTCATCGCCCCGCTGGTGGCGGAGGAGGTCCGCGCGATCGGTGGCCGGGACGTCTCGATCCTTCTGCAGGATTACGGCCAACTCATGCTGGTGCCGCTTCCGGGCAGGGGACTCACCGGTGGAGACCCGGTGCCCATCGACGGTTCCCGGGCCGGCGAGGTCTTCCTCCGTACGACCCCGGCCGAGCACCGTCAGGCCGACGGGATACGGATGTTCCTGCCGCTGTTGGACGGCAGTGACGAGGTCGGGGTCATGGCCGTCACCCTCGACAGCGTCGATGACGACGACCGCCGGTTACTACGGCGTCTCGCCGGGCTGGTCGCCGACATGCTGGTCACCAAGAACGGCTACACGGACCAGTTCTTCCAGGCGCGGCGCCGCGAGCCGATGAGTGTGGCAGCGGAGATCCAGTGGTCACTGCTGCCCCCGCTGTCGATGAACACCCCGCAGGTCGCGGTCGCCGGGATCCTGGAGCCCGCCTACAACGTCGCCGGCGACAGCCTGGACTACGCCCTGAACGACGACATGCTGCATCTGGCCATGATCGACGCGATGGGCCACGGCTTGAACGCCGCCGTGCTGGCGACCGTCGCCGTGGGCGCCTATCGGCATGCCCGGCGGGCCGGTGTCGGGCTCGCCGAGCTCTATGCGTTCATGGATTCCGCGATCGACGAGCAGTTCGGCCCGGACCAGTTCGTCACCGCGCAGATGATGCGCATGGACATCGGAACGGGCGAGCTGCAATGGGTCAACGCAGGCCACCCGGCACCGCTGCTGATCCGCGATCACCGGGTCATCCTGACCCTGGACAGCCCCGGCACCCTACCGGTCGGCTTCGGCGGTGCCACACCACAGATCAGCGTGCGGCAGCTCCGGCGCGGCGACCGGGTGCTCTTCTACACCGACGGACTCGTCGAGGAACACCAGAACGGCGGGGAAGAGTTCGGCGAGGAACGCCTGATCGCCACCATCGAGCACGTCGGACCCGCCGGTGGAGGCGTGCAGGAGATGGTGCGGAGCCTCTCGCACACCCTGATGCGGGAGCGGGGCGGAACCACCACCGACGACGCGAGCCTCTTTCTGGTCGAATGGCGGGGCGGCACCGCCGACCACCTCGCAAACCCAGAACTGTAGAACACGATGCAGACCTGCAGCGGGGACCACACCTTTGACATGGGACGTCTCCGGCAACCTCGAGAGCGGGACGCCGGCGTCCTGCCACCCGGTCGGGAAGCCTCCACCAGCCGCCCTCTGCCCTCCCGGGTGGGCCCTGGCCCTGGCCGGAGTACGGTGGAAGAGCTCACCGTCTGCGGCATGCACAGCTTGGGGTACCCCGCTGCAGCACTTGGTCATCCGGAATGAGCCCGGGGTAGGTGTTCGACATGACCGCGTCCTTCGATCCCGCCGCCGGCCAGCCCTCGGAGCCGGAACCACCGGTCCGGCTCCGGCTGACACCCGAGGGCACCACCCCCGGCCGGCTGGACGGGGCCTGGTGGCCCCGCTCGCACGACCTCCTACGTGAACTTCCCCCGCTGGCAGCAGCGCTGGACCCCAGGTGGGGGCGGATCACCCGGGTCACCGTGAACCCGGCGCACTGGCCGGTCATCCCCCGGCGGGTCCCGGTCGCAGGCCACGTCATCCACGTCGGGTGGTTCGACCAGGAGCAGGACGCAGACGAGGTGATGGTGTGCTCCTTCATCCCGCTGCGCCTGGAACTCCTGGTGATTCCCCCCGACGCCGAGGCCTCCGCCGCCGAGAGGCTGATGACAACGGCGTCCGACCCGGCCAACACGCGCACCGGCACCGACCTCCTGACAGCCGCAGGTGTTCCGGCAGCAGACCGGCCGCAGACAGACGGATAACGCCGCCACCAGCGAACGGCACCACGCGGTTCGCCACCGACTCCGGCTCATTTCGCATCGGGTCGAGGCGGTGGCGTGCCAGAGCGACTGTGCCGCCGCGTGGCCCCATGCAGCCCTGCGCCTCGCCGACCCCGCACTGGATGACCAGATCCGCGCGGCTCAGTACGCGGAGCCACTTCGCAGATAGGTGCCCGCGACCTCAAGCCACGCCCCAGGGCTGAAGCAAACCTCGACCGCGTGCGGAGTGTCTTCGAAGACGCGCAGGATCCGCAGTGCTCCGCTCGGATGAAGGTCGTACTCGTACGTGAGGCCGCCGGGGACGTCCTGGTACTGCATGTCCAACGGCCCCTTGGACGGCTCGGACGGCGACCTGGCCTCGGCCGAAAGTTTCACGTACACGGACATGTCTCCACCATGCCTTTCCTGCCACCCATACAACCCATACGGGTGGCGCCTCGGTCAGAACGATTCGCCGGAAGGCTCGGAGCCAACCGGTGGCGATGAGGATCCGCTGCGCCGAGTCGGTGCCGCCGGCCTCGACCGCCCGCGCCATGGGGGCGTGGGCCGCATCGAGGCTTGCTTGCGAAGGGATGACGAGCAGCGTGAAATGATCGCGATCACCCGCGTGATGATCATCGTGTCATCACCGACCGGGTTCCAGTTGATGTGCACGGACCGGCCGTCGACGACCAGAGGGGGCGGGATGTCGTCCCCCGCGTCCGCATTCAGGCCGGTGCTCGTGACAGGGCCCAGATGCTCGGTCAGCGCAGGGATGAGGCCGGGCAGCTCGGCACCGAGGTCACGGGAACGAGGCCACCACGCACCATCGAGTGTCCCCTCGCGCGACCGCGTCGGCTCCGGACTCAGCAGCACCGAACCGGGTTTTGCAGACTCGCGGAACCGGTCCGGCAGGAGCGCCGGGAACGGCGTGTCGGAGTCGTCCGCCATAGCCCGCCACCCATCTGCAGGCCCCGGGAAGAGCCCACTCACCAGGGAGGACGACGCCGCGGACAGCCAGCACCTGAACCACCCCGGTGTCCCCACCGTACTCCGACCGGTCATCGACCTCTCCAGGCCGACCGGCCGGCGCAGGCCGGAAGGCGGTACGGAGGAGCGATGGCGCGGCTCGGGGTGAAGGGCGATGACCGCATCGTCGACCTGTCGTGGTGGGAGAAGGCAGCGGCGCGTCGCCGTGAGGTCCGCGCGCCCGTGTCCACGATCCATCAGGTGAGCGTCGAGCCCGACTGGTGGCATGCCCTGCGCGGCGTGCGGGACGAGGTACCTGGATTCCCGGCGTCCTGCCACCGACAGACGGCGCCGGTCCGCCTCGTCGGCGGCCCAGGCGAGCACCATGCGACTGGGGCGTTCGGGATCGACGCCGACCACTACGGGACGTTGTCCGCCGGGACTCATCATGTCTCCTCCCGTTGACAGGGAGCGGACCCGTCGGCACACCGCCTTGCGCGCCGCACCGGCGGGCCCTCGCCGGAAGCCGCCTGCAACAAGTCCGCATCCGATCAGGTGGCCCCGGCCGATCGCGACGCCCACGCGGTCACCGGACGAGGAAGCGGACATTCTTTTACGGTATTCCCGAGCCGCTCGGACACCCGCCGGATCTCAGGGGAAAGAAACGTCCCGAACACGTGTGACCGCGCGATGGGATCGCACTGCAACTGCCACTTCGCAGAACAAAAGGCCGCCTCCGCATCTCTGCGAAAACGGCCCACGCCCTGCATAAACGCTGAACAACAGGATTTGCACCTGCGCCCCCCGGCACTTCAGTGACCCCGTCATCTCCCGACCGAAAGGCCGGGATGGGATATCGCGATCACGAGTCGCAGAATCAGGGCTCCTGCTCCACTAATCTGCATAATTACCTCCTCGCGATCGTCCTTCCGGTAAGTTCTCCGGCACCTTCCAGGTTACTCCGGGAAAGCGCGAATTCGGGCCTGCCAAGTGCACGAATACCAAACGCGTGGGTTCACCACCCCAGGCGGACCTGAGGGGCGACCTCCAGGTGGCCTGACAGTGCCGATCAGCCGGGTAGCGGCAGCACGGTCCGGTGTCGAGCATCGTGGCCATCAGCGACGGCGATCCGCCTCTGAGCAACGACGCGCACTGTCTCGACGGGACGGCGCGGGCTTTCAGCCGGAGTGTGGGCAGGGATTCGGATGGCACTATGCCGATGTTCCTGCTCGACTGGACCGTGACGGCGGTGTTCTCGGCCGACGGCGCGTTGCGGTACGCCCGCGCGACGGGCCCGGGCAGTGGAAATGTCGAACTGGACATGCGGTCCACATCGGACGTACTCGAGGCATACGGCAGTCCGGCACCGCCGCCGTAGCCCGTGGTCCCCCGACCGGATGACGTGCCACAGTGCACATCGGGTGATCACGAGCGCATTGCCGGAAAGGGACGGAGGAGCGATGGCAAGGCTCGTGGTGGAAGGCGATGAGCTCGTCGCCACCCTGTCGTGGTGGGAGAAGGCAGCGGCGCGTCGCCGTGACGTCCGGGTGCCCGTGCCCGCGATCCGTCAGGTGACCGTGGAACCCGACTGGTGGCGTGCCCTGCGCGGCGTACGCGGACGAGGCACGTGGATCCCCGGAGTCCTGTCCATCGGCACCCGTCCGCATCCCCAGGGGAAGGACTTCGCGGCTGTCCGTGCCCGAGGGCGCCGGCCCGTCGTATGCGTCGATCTGCAGAGTCCCTCGCCCTGCGCCCGCCTGGCCGTCACCGACCCGGATCCCGACGACACCGCACGAGCCGTCCGAGCAGCCGCCGGCCTCTGACCGCTATGCGGATACGCGACCTGGAGGCCTGGCCGGTCGTGGGACGACGACGGCTACGCCGTCGGTCTCCTCCCCCGGGACCGGGAGGAGCATCCCTGGAACGCCGACGCTACGACGTCGCCGGACTGCACCGGACCGGACCGCCGAACGCCTCGGGCTCCACGACTTACCGATCCTCCCAGTCAGCCGCCGAACCCGCTGCCGCAGGTGTCCGGCCTCACCCGCCGACTTGCCCGCCCATACGGCTGCGCCGCTACCCGGACGCGCCGGACCCTCATCCGTGGGCCCGGCGCGTGTCCGGGCACAAGGGCTTGGCCGTGTCGGACACCCTGGAGTTCTCGGGCTATGTACCCATCGTTGATCCCTTCGTCGCACCTGCAGAAGCCCGGTCGGAGGTGATCCGGGTCGGGCACGGCTGCCTGTGCCTGGCGAATCACCGAACGCCCCCAGGGCCTGTGCGAGTCGGGTATTGGCAGCGGCGCCCTGGTCGCAGACGGAAGAATGATCCGTATGCAGGCGCAGTGGGTTTACCAGTTCCGGGACTGCCCGGACGCCGACGACGTCGAGGCCCTGGCCGAGGAAGAGAGTCGGCCCCGGCAGATCCTGGTGCGCGACCGCTCCGGCGCTGGCGGCCTGGTCGACGGATACGTCCTGCAGAGCATCGACGCGCAGGAGCGCACCGCCGTCTACATCTGGACTCAGACCGGCGCCCCCGACGCGGTCGCGGCCTACCTGCTGGAGTTCCTCGCTGAGGTCTGCCCCAGGGAGACTGCCTGGTGAGCGACGGCTTGGAAGCGGTCCACCCACACATCCGGTGCTTCCTCGATGCGAGTCGACGCGATGCTCCCTCGACTTCGCCGCAGGAGCGAGTACCCAGCGGCTCGCGGGTAACGGGTCAGCCGGCCGTGACGCCACGATCCGGCAGCTGAGTCAGGAGCCCGCCCTCCGAGCGCCGCCTGCCGATGGCCAGGGCACCGGCAACCGTGAGAACTGCCGCCATCGACCAGCGGCGGGTGAGGCCCCAGCGCTTCGCGGAGCGTGCCACAGGCCGGACTCCCGGATGGACTACCTCCGTAGACACTTCGGCACTACGCGTGATGACTGCATGAATGGCTTACCACCGTCGGTCGCGCACCAGACAGCTCCCCCCAAAACCTCCCGAGGCCGCACGCATCGACTCGGGCCCCTCCCGGGGCCGCACGCCCGTTCACGTGGGAAGTCGCCCGGAGTGTCCTGCGCCCGAACGCAGGGGCGCCATCGTCCGCGAGGCCTGGCGGCCCGCTGCGGAACGCCGATCCGAGCCACCCGCCAGAGAGACGGACCATGCGCCTCCTCGTTCGCCCCGCCTGCCCGCGCTCGGGCGCCGCGCCGGGCGGCCGCTCGCCGGAATGGGCGTGCTCGCCCTCGCCGCGGCCGACGCGCTGGCCGGTCTCACCCCCGGTGTCCGTTCCGCCTCAAGCCACCGCGAGGCGCCGCTGATCGCGGGCGATCCGCGGGCCGACAACACCGACGTGTACGCCTTCGTCAGCCCCGACAAACCGGGACACCTTCACGTTGATCGCGAACTGGATCCCGTTTGAGGAACCCAACGGCGGGCCGAACTTCTACGCGTTCGCGGAAGACGTCACCTCAGTCCCTTGGAGGCCGCAAAGTATGGGGCGTCCCCAAGCCGGCGCTGAAGAACGCTGCGGAGCAGATCCGCCGGATCCGGGCTGGGGCTGCAGGTCATGGGAACCGCCCGTCAGCAGGAGGGGCTCAAGGTGATCTGGGGGGCTTGTGCCGTCGCCCGATGTCGGCCTGGCGGCCGAGCCGCGGCAGCGCGAACTCCCCGGTGGACGTACTCACATGAACCCGCGACCTTCGGACGGCAGCGCGCCAAGGGTCGCGCGCACCCGGCTCGCTAAAGTTGAGCGCCAGCTTGTCAAGAAAGCTCTGGCGTCGCTATAACTTTCTCGTCGAGGCGCCCAGGCGGGAGGACAGAGCCAGGCAGGTCCGGCGCCGTGGCGCCCGTGGGCACCCGTGACCGTTAGCGACTGTGAGGAGCTGGTCCCTTTGTTGATGCGTACCGACTCCCTGCGCGGCCTGCGCGACCTCGACCGGCTCACCCAGCAGCTGGTCGGCACCGTCTCCCAGCCGGCGGGGATGCCGCTGGTCGCTTACCGCGACGGCGAGGTGTTCGTGCTGCGCCTGGACCTGCCGGGCATCGACCCGAAGACCATCGACCTGGACGTGGAGCTTAACGTCCTGACTGTGCGCGCGGAGCACGCGTCCGGGCTGCCGCAGGGCGCGGAGGTGCTGGCGGACGAGCGGGTGCTGGGCCGGTTCTCCCGGCAGGTGTTCCTGGGCGACGCGCTGGACACCGACCGGATCGACGCCGACTACGACCAGGGCGTGCTGAGCGTGCGCGTGCCGATCAGCGAGAAGGCCCGCCCCCGCAAGATCGCCATCACGGCCAAGGGCGAACGCGAGGCCATCTCCGCCTGACCGCTG
Organism: Kitasatospora sp. NPDC058478; assembly: GCF_042720345.1. Lineage (NCBI taxonomy): Bacteria > Bacillati > Actinomycetota > Actinomycetes > Kitasatosporales > Streptomycetaceae > Kitasatospora > Kitasatospora sp. NPDC058478. The sequence goes on from NZ_JBHXML010000118.1 coordinate 16,248, forward strand.
CGATGCGGCTTCGATGTCCGCTCCCCGTTCCTGCCGCACCGACCGGCCGCCGCGCCCTGCCGGGCTTCGCTCGCCGACGCCGGCGAGTGCCCGTGGGCGCGGCCCGACCTCTCCGTGCGGGCCCGGACCTCTCTCCTTCGGTCCGGGCTCGCGCGGCGGGCCGCGAGCGGGCCGGCCGGTGCGGTGAAGTCTTCAGCGGGCCGCCCGGCCCCGGGCGCGGTCGCGGTCGCGGCGGTGGGCGCGCACGGTTGACCTATGGGCATCGTGGTTCTGCTGGAACTGGTCGAGCCGCTGGACGCTCTCATCCTGGGGATCGGCGGCGATCCGGTCGACGCCCTGTCGGTGCGGCGGGTCCATGCCGCACCCTCGGATCCGGATGCACCCGGCGGGCTGGGGCGCTCACCGTGTGCGGTATGGGCACCGCGGCCATGGTGGTCGACCGGTGGAGTCCGCAGCGGCCGGGGCAGGGGTGGTATCCGCCGCGCTGGGCCGGGTACTTGTGCCTGACCTGTGATACCGCCACCCGTGCCCTCTGATCCGGCGGTGGGGCGGGCCGGCGCGGTCCTATCGGGCCCCCGGCGGGCGGTCGCTGTGCTGCCGGGTGGTGTCGAGGGCGGCGCGCAGGGCGGGCAGGTCCGTGATGGCGGCCTGTTCGGCGAAGCGGGCCAGCAGCCGGCGCAGGACCCGCTCGTCCCGATCGTGCACGGCTTCGGCGATGGCCGTCGCTAGCGCCACCTGGGTATCGGGGTCTGGGGTGCGCTCCTGCCGCGCGGCCTGCGGCCCTTCCACCGCTCGCCTCCCGTTCACTCGTGATCCCTGGCCGCTGGACGCGGCGTCCTCCGTCACGGCGCGGCTGCGGCGACCGGCCGCCCAGCCCCGTGCGGAGCGAAGACTACCTCCCCGACCGGCACCGAAAAATCTATGCCCGCTGGAGTAGACATTGCCGCGCACCGTGGTTAGTGTTTCTCTCGCAGCAAGCCGCCAGACACGAACTGGCGGGCAGAAGTTCGCAGGTCGGCACGGTTTGCAGGGTCCTGAAGCCAGGGATGGTGCAGTAAGGCGACGGGACCGGTGGCCGGGCCGGGCGGCCCGCAGGCATCAGGGGCCGCTACCCAGCGGTACCGCAGTTCAGCAAGTGCACTACTCGTAGGTGAAGTTGAGTTCGGCAGTATCGGCAGTCGCAGTGCGCGGTACCCCAGTGAAGGCGCCCAGACTGCGGGCGCGCGCGCTGGGAGTCCGGCAGTGGGGTTCCAAGCCGAGCGGTTGAGCAGGACGGGCAACGGGGCTGGCTGCCGGAGTCGGCGGGACCGCCAGGGACCGCCGTAGCAGTACCGGGTAGTTGGCACTACCACGCAGTTCGCATTACCGCAGTACCCGTGTGAGCAGTACCGAGCAGGTCGTATTACCACGCAGTTGGAAGTACCGCAGTTCGCAGTAGCCGGCCCGTACAGAGGATGAGTGGAGGGACAGCGCGCCATCAGGATCGCCCGGCCCGTGAGGAAGTCGCCTGGGCGGATTCCGTAGACCCCAAGGCAAGGACGGT
>NZ_JBHXML010000119.1:0-16059 GCF_042720345.1 Kitasatospora sp. NPDC058478
TGTTTGTGTGGGGGGGGTTTTTTTTTTGTTCTCCGGGCGGGGGGGGCGCGGGCGGCGGGGGGGGGGGGGGGGGGTCGGGGGCCGCCGCGCCCCCCCGGGGCCGCCGTGCGGGTCGGGCCGGTCAGGTCAGGCCAGGAGCTTGTCCTTGGCCTTCTGGTACTCCTCCTCGGAGATGGCGCCCTTCTCCTTCAGGTCCGCCAGTCTCGCCAGGTCGTCGACGTGGCTGCCGCCGCCCCCGGGTGCGCCGGTTCCGGCCGCGTCCCGGATGTAGGCCTTGACGGCGGCCTCGCTCTGCCGGACCTGGGCGGCGTCCCGCTCGCTCATCGACTTCCCGCGGGCGATCACGTAGGCCAGCACACCGATCAGCGGCAGCACGATCACCAGGAGCAGCCAGCCGGCTTTGGCCCAGCCGCCCAGGTCGTGGCTGCGGAAGATGTCCGTGATGATCTTGAACAGCAGGAAGAACCAGAGGATCCAGAGGAACAGCTCCAGCATCGTCCAGAAGATGTTGAGCACCGGGTAGTCCACGGCCAGCATGTTGGTGTCCATGGCCGAGTCATATCACCGCAAAACGGACAATGCTCTCTGTTGTTCGGCCGTTCCAGTGGTCTTCCGGCTCGGCGGGAATATCTCGGAGAGGGGGCTCGGAGGGGCGGGGGATCAGCCCCGCCCGGCCCGCCGCCGCAGCTCCACGGCCAGCCCGATCAGCTCGCCCCACCAGGCGTCGTGCCCGGCCAGCAGCAGCCGCTGCGCCTCGTCCGCCGGCACCGCCCGTACCTCGACCACCTGCTCGCCGTCCGCCGGGTTGGTCGGCGTCGAGTCCACCGCGACCTCCGCCCAGCCCCACAGCCACGCCTTCTCCGGGTGCGGCTGCCACGGCCGGTACGGTGTCGGGTCCTCGGTGCGGCAGCGGTGCGCGCCGAGCCAGTCCGGCTCGCCGAGCAGCCGGGCGCCGGCCTCCTCGCGCAGCTCGCGCGCCAGGCAGGTGGCGATGCTCTCGTCCTGCTCCCGGGTGCCGCCGGGCAGGAACCAGTGGTCCCGGTCGTCCCGGCAGAGGATCACCTTGTCGTCCGCGAAGCCCACCAGGTGGATGTTGGTCACCAGCTCGTCCGGCGGCAGCACGGTGGAGAACAGTGCGTCGTACCGGCCCCAGGTCCAGTACTGCGGGGCGTGCAACGCGGGGAAGAGGGTGGCGAGTTCGGCGGATCTGTCGTCGGTGTCCGCCTGGTGCGTGGTGTCGGTCATTCGGTGATCGTAGTGCCGGCCGGGAAACGCCGGGGGGCGCTCGGATGGACGAGTGTGATGTCCGAGGTGGAGATGGCTCGCGGCCGTCGGCGGGCGGCCTCGACCGGCTCGCCGACCCAACTCCCCAGCGAGATCTCGGCGGTGATGCCCGGCCCGAAACCGGCGATCAGGCCGGTGGTGCCGTCGGCCACGCCGCCGTCGGCGAACAGCCGGGCGAGCGCGTCGAAGACGACGGCGCTGGCGATGTTGCCGCGCTCGGTCAGCGTCGCGCGGCTGTACCGGAAGGTGGCCGGTTCCAGGTTGAGGAAGTGGCAGAGGTCGTCGAGGATGCGCGGGCCGCCGGCGTGCACGATGTAGAAGCCCAACCCGGAGACGTCCCAACCGTGTTCGACGGCCAGGCCGCGCAGCGCCGGGGCGAGCATCTCCATGGTGCCGGGCACCCGCTTGTCCAACTGGAAGTGGAAGCCGGTGTCCTTGACCCCGTAGGAGATCCAGTTCTCGGTGTCCGGGACGAGGTGCGAGCCGTTGCGCTCGACGTGCACGCCGGTGCCGCCGTGTCCGCGCATCACCACGGCGGCGACGGCGTCCCCGAACAGGCCGTTGGAGAGCAGCGAGCCGACGCCGAGGTCGGTCGGCTGGTAGCAGAGCGAGCAGAACTCGCAGGACACGATCAGCACGTTGGCGCCCGGGTAGGCGCGGCAGAAGTCGTGCGCGCGGTTGACGGCGGCGCCGCCGGCCGCGCAGCCGAGCTGGGCGATCGGCATCTGGCGGGTGTCGGAGCGGAAGCCCAGGGCGTTGATCAGCCAGGCGGTCAGCGACGGCATCATGAAGCCGGTGCAGGACACGTAGATGATCAGGTCGATGTCCCGGGCGCCCAACTCGGCGTGCCCCAGGGCCCGTTCGACCACCTCGGGGACGCGGAGCTTGGCCTCCCGCTCGTAGACCGCGTTGCGGGCGGTGAAGCCCGGGTGGGTGAGGGTCTGCTCGATCGGCTGGACCAGGTGCCTGGTCCGCACCCCGGTGTTCTCGATCAGCCGCAGGGCGAGGGCGAGTTGCGGGTGGCCGGCGTGCAGGCTGCGGGCCAGGTCGAGGGTCTGGTCGAGGGTGATGACGTTCTCGGGTACGGCGATGGCCGGGCGGCAGAGTGTTGCCATGGTGCGGGTCTCCCCTGGGTGGCCTGGCCGGGCGGGCTGGCGAGCGGCCCGGGCAGGCGGCCTACGGATGCGTCGGACGGGCGCCGCGCGGTGCTCCGTGGCGGAGCCGGTGGCGCGGGGAGGAGGTCACCAGGCGAGCGGCAGGGTGCGGGGGTAGCGCCAGATCGACCCGGTGTGCCAGTCGAGTTCGGACGGCGGGACGGCGAGCCGCAGGCCGGGGAAGCGCCGCAGCAGGGTGCCGATGGCGACCTGGAGTTCCATCCGGGCCAGGTGCGCGCCGAGGCAGTGGTGCTGGCCGTGGCCGAAGGCCATGTGGGTGGGGGCGCCGCGGTCGAGGTCGAGTTCGTCGGGGCGCTCGTACATCGCCGGGTCGCGGTTGGCGGCGAGGTAGGAGACGTGGACGGCCTCGCCGGCCCGGATCAGCACGCCGCCCAGTTCGACGTCCTCGGTGGCGACCCGGGCGATGCCGACGCCCTGGCGGAACGGGATGAAGCGCAGCAGCTCCTCCAGCCCGCGCGGCAGCAGGTCGGGCTGGGCGCGCAGCTTGGCGAGCTGTTCGGGGTGGGTGAGCAGGGTGTAGGTGATGTTGCTGAGCTGGTAGGTGCTGGTGTCGTGGCCGGTGACCAGCAGGACCATCGCCATGACGGCCAGCTCCTGGTCGTCCAGCAGTTCGTCGCCGTCGCGGGCGGTGGCGAGGGCGCTGATCAGGTCCTCGCCGGGGTGGGCGCGGCGGGCGGCGGTCAGCTCGGTGAAGTAGCCGCGCAGCGCGGCCTTGGCGGTTTCCTGGCCGGCCCGGCTGCCGGGGCCCATCGTCATCATGGCGACGGCGTGGCCGCGCAGTTCGGCGCGGTCCTGCTCGGGGATGTCCAGCAGTTCGCAGATGGTGGTGAGCGGGAGCCGGCTGGAGAGGAAGTGCACCAGGTCGGCGGGGGAGCCGTGTTCGGCCATCTCGTCGAGGTAGCCGTCGACGATCCGCTGGGTGGCCGGGCGCATCCGCTCGACCTGGCGGTTGGTGAAGCCCTGGGCGACGAGGCGGCGCAGCCGGTTGTGGCCCGGCGGGTCCATCAGGTTGATCGCCTCGGCCTGGGCGATCGGGGCGGGCGTCATCCGGGGCAGGTCGCGCCCGATGCCGGCGGCGCGGCTGAACCGCCGGTCGGTGGTGACGATCCGGACGTCCTCGTAGCGGGTGGCGAGCCAGGCCTCGCCCTCGCCGTGCGGCAGCCGGATCCTGGCGATCGGGGCCTCGGTGAGCAGCCGCTTGAGGAGCGGGTCGAACTCCAGGCCGTCGGTGTGGTTGAAGGGGCAGTCCCACACGGGGGCGGAGGTAGTCACGGGCCTGTCCAAATGTCTTGAAAATGCCGCCCGAACGGTCATTTCTCGTTCGGGCGCGGACAGAGAGATGTTCCCCCATGAAATGGCAAAAATGTGAATCGGACCGGGAGTTACCTCTAACGAGTTAGCTAGATGATTGTCATGCGAATCAAGGGAGTTGACTGAACATCAGTTGACACTGCCCCCTGGTGAGACCAGCCCGGTCTCGTACGCGAGGACGACCGCCTGGGCCCGGTCGCGCAGGTCGAGCTTGGCGAAGATCCGGGCGACGTGCGTCTTCACCGTCGACTCGCTGAGCGTCAGTTCCACCGCCAACTCGGCGTTGGACAGCCCGCGTCCGAGCAGCGCCAGCACCTCCGCCTCGCGCGGGGTGAGCGGGGCGAGGTTGCGGTGCAGCGGCGGGCCGTCGGCGCCGGGGGCGGGGCGCGGGGCGCCGGCCGCGAAGCGTTCGACCAGCCGCCGGGTGATCGAGGGGGCGAGCAGGGCGTCCCCGGTGTCCACCAGGCGCACGGCGGCGGCGAGATGGGCGGAGGTGACGTCCTTGAGCAGGAAGCCGCTGGCCCCGGCGGCGAGGGCGGCGTAGACGTAGTGGTCGAGGTCGAAGGTGGTCAGCATGATCACCCGGCAGCCGGGCGCCCGGGCGAGGATCCGGCGGGCGGCCTCCAGGCCGTCCATGCCGGGCATCCGGATGTCCAGCAGCGCCACGTCGGGCCGGTGCGCGACGGCGGCCGCCACCGCCTCGGCGCCGTCGGCGGCCTCGGCGACCACGTCGATGCCGCGCGCGGTGAGGATCATCCGGAAGCCGGTGCGGACGAGTTCCTGGTCGTCGGCGATCACCACCCGGGGGCGGCGCTCCCGCTCCGGCTGCTGCTCCGGCCCCCGCTGCACCTCGGCCCCGGTCACGGCCGGTCCAGCGGGATGCGGGCGCGGACCCGGTAGCCGCCGCCGAGCCGGCGCCGGGCGTCGAGGTCGCCGCCGTACACGGCGACGCGCTCGCGCAGGCCGAGCAGCCCGCGCCCGGCGCCGTCGGCCGGCCGGGCGGGCCGCGCGGGCACGGCGTCGGTGGGCTGCGCGGGCACGGCGTCGGCTGGCCGCGCGGGCGCGGCGTGGGCGCCCGCCAGCACGCTCGGCCCGCTGTTGAGCACTTCCACCCGCAGGTAGTGGTCCGCGTAGCGCACCGTCACCTCGGCCGTCACCCCGTCCCCGTGTTTGAGCGCGTTGGTCAGCGCCTCCTGGATGATCCGGTACGCCGTCACGTCGACGCCGCCGGGCAGCGGTCTCGGCTCGCCCGAGATCCGCACCTCCACCGGCAGCCCGGCGAAGGCGAACCGGTCGATCAGCGGCCCGAGCCGGCTCAGGCTGGGCTGCGGCGCGAAACCGTCCGCCGCCTCCTCCTCGGTGCCGTCGGCGGCCGGGGCGAGCAGCCCGAGCAGGTGCCGCAGCTCGGTCATCGCGTCGCGCCCGGCGGCCTCGACGGCGCCCATCGCCGCCGCCGCCTCCGCGGGCATGGTGGCGATCACCTCGCGCGCGGCCCCGGCCTGGACCACCATCAGACTCACGTTGTGGCTGACGATGTCGTGCAACTCGGCCGCGATGCGTGCCCGTTCGGTGTCCACGGCGGTACGGGCGGCGCTCTCCCGCTCCCGTTCCAGCAGCCAGCCGCGCTCGCCGATGGCCGCCCGGTGCAGCCGCCGCGCCCGGGCGAGCGCGACGCCCAGCCAGCCGGCCCCCGCGACCGCCGTACCCGCCACCGCCGCACTCGCCACCGCTACGGTGGCCCAGTTCGTCCCCGTTCCCCACACACCGCCAGTTTCCCAGCCCACGCCATGATCGACATCATCCGGGGGTGCCGCCCGCGTACATCCCGGGTACTACGGCCGCCCCGGCTACACCCCGGGTGGGACGCCGGGCCCGGGGGCCCGCGCCTACCGTCGTCCACCATGAGCAACGACCACGACGGGACCACCCCGCCGAACGACCACGACGGGACCACCCCGCCGGACGACGCGCAGGCCGTCGTCGAGCTGTCCGGGGTCCACAAGGAGTTCGGCGACGCCAAGGCGCTCGACGGCGTCGACCTGCGGATCCGGGCGGGCGAGGCGGTCGCCGTGATGGGCCCCTCCGGGTGCGGCAAGTCCACCCTGCTGAACATGGTCGCCGGGCTGGACCGGCCGACCTCCGGCACCGTCCGGGTGCACGGCCAGGACCTCGGGCAGCTGAACGAGACCGGGCTGGCCCTGTTCCGCCGCCGCCACATCGGCATGATCTTCCAGTTCTTCAACCTGATCGACGACCTGCCCGCCCTCGACAACGTCGCCCTGGCCGCCCAGCTGACCGGCACCACGGCCCGCCAGGCGCGCCGCCGCGCCCTGGAACTGCTGGACGAACTCGGCGTCGCGCACCGCAAGGACACCTACCCGGCCGCGCTCAGCGGCGGCGAGCGCCAGCGGGTCGCGGTGGCCCGGGCCCTGATGAACCGCCCGGCGCTGCTGCTCGCGGACGAGCCGACCGGCGCGCTGGACAGCCGCTCCGGCGAGCAGGTGATGGACCTGCTGATCGACCTCAACCAGATCGGCCAGACCCTGCTGATCGTCACCCACGACCCCAACCTGGCCACCCGCTGCGCCAGCCGCCTGGTCGAGGTCGCGGACGGCAAGGTGGCGCGCGAGCGGGCCCTGGAGGCGTCCGCATGACCGGCGCCGTGTGGCGGGCCTCCCGGGCGGCCGTGAAGCGCCGCCGGGTGCAGACCTTCGTGATCGGCCTGGTCGTCTTCTGCTCCACCACGACCGTGCTGCTCGCCCTCGCCGTGATCAGCGCCGCCCGGGCCCCCTTCGACGACGCCTTCGCCGCCGAGCGCGGCGCCCACGTCGTCACCGCCTTCGACCCGGCCAGGGCCTCGGCGGAGCAACTGGCCGCCACCGCCCACCGGCCGGGCGTCGAGGCCGCCGCCGGGCCGTTCGACCAGGCCGTGGTGGAGATCCCCACCGACTGGGTCGGCCGCCCGCCGGGCCCGCTGACCCTGGTCGGCCGGGCCGACCCGGCCGGGCCGGTGGACCGGGTGCAGATGCTGGGCGGCCGCTGGGCCACGGCGCCCGGCGAGGTGGTCATCCAGCAACCGGGCGGCGGCGCCGCGACGAAGCTCCTCGGCACCTCGCTCACCACCGCCACCGGGCTGAAGCTCACCATCGTCGGCTTCGCCGGCAGCATGAGCCAGTCCGCCGGCGGCTGGGTCGTCCCCGAGCAGGCGGCCGCCCTGCACCCCACCGGCCGTCAGATGCTCTACCGCTTCGCCGACGCGGACACCGAACAGCAGCTGACTGCCTCCCTGGGCACGGCCACCGAGGGCCTGCCCGGGGGCGCGCTCGCCAGCGCGCAGTCGTACCTGGTGCTCAAGCAGGCCTTCTCCGCCGGCGCCGACGCCTACCTGCCGCTGATGACGGTCTTCGGCGTGCTCGGTCTGGTCGTCGCCGCGCTGATCGTCGGCAACGTGGTGAGCGGCGCGGTGGTCTCCGGCTACCGGCACATCGGCGTGCTGAAGTCGATCGGCTTCACCCCGCGCCAGGTGGTCACGGTCTACCTGACCATGGTCTCGGTGCCCGCGGTCGTCGGCACGGTCCTCGGGACGGCGGCCGGCTGGACGGGGGCGTACCCGATCCTGGAGACCGCCTTCAGCGGCATCTCGACCGGCACCGCCGTGATCGAGCCGGCCGGCTGGCTGCCCGCCGCCACCCTGGTCGGCGTCCCGCTGCTGGTCGTCGCCGCCGCGTTCGTCCCGGCCTCGCGCGCCCACCGGCTCTCCGCCGCCCAGGCGATCTCGGCCGGCAGCGCGCCGCGCACCGGGCGCGGGCTGAAGGTCCAGCGCCGGCTGAGCGGCACCCGGCTGCCGCGCGCCGTCAGCCTCGGCCTCGGCCAGCCCTTCGCCCGCCCGGGCCGGACGGCGCTGACCATGGCGGCGATCGTGCTCGGCGTGGTCACCGTGACGGTCACCACCGGCCTGAGCAGCACCCTGGCCAGGAGCATGGCCCCGGCCGACGACAAGACCCACGTCAACGTGCAGACCGGCCACTTCCAGAGCAACCCGACCGAGCCGCGGCTGACCCCGGCCCAGACCGAGGCGATGCTGCGCGCCACCCCCGGAGCCGCGCAGGTCGTCACCCGGGGGCTGGTCCGGGTGGGCGTGGTCGGCCACACCCAGCCCGTCTTCATGGACTTCTACGGCGGCGACGACATCGCCGCCACCAGGTGGCTGCGGGTGGTCAAGGGCCGCCCGGCGACCGGGCCGGACGAGGTCCAGGCCGGGCCGGCCTTCCTCGACCAGCGCGGGCTCAGGCTCGGCGACCGGATCACCCTGACCCTGGAGGGCCGACAGCTGGCCGTCACCATCGTCGGCGAGGAGATCCAGGGCAACGCGAACGCGATCACCTCCAACGACGCCACCCGGGCCGAGCTCACCCCCGACCCGCACACGGTCGAGTACGACGTGCGGCTCGCCGACGGCGCCGACACCGCGGCCTACCGGAAGGCGGTCACGGCCGCCGACCCGAGCCTGACGCCCTCGGTGGTCACCGCGAGTTCGGTGGGGCCCGTCGTCGCGATCCAGACCTTCAGCACGGTCTTCACCGTCCTGCTGTCGGTGGTCGCCTCGCTCGGCGTCTTCAACACCCTGCTGCTCACCATCCGCGAGCGCCGCCGGGACATCGGCATGCTGAAGTCCATCGGCATGACGCCCCGCCAGGTCGTCGCGATGACGGTCACCTCGGTGGCCTGGCAGGGCGCGCTCAGCGGCGTCATCGGCATCCCGCTCGGGATCGTGGTGCACCGGCTGATCGCCGAGAACGTCCGGATCCTGGCCTTCCCGGAGCACATGATCGACGTCTGGGGCGCCCCGCTGCTCGCCGGGCTCGCGCTGGCGGGCGTCGCGATCGCCGTCCTCGGCGCCCTCGTCCCGGCCCGCTCGGCGGCCCGGCTGCCGATCGCCGAGGTGCTGCACAACGAGTGAGCGCGGCCGACACGCGGGCGGCACACGGACGGTCGGACGGTTCGCCGCCCGGCCGTCCGGGTGCCGTCCGACGGGCCTTCGGCCGCATGGCTGACGCCGGGTCAGGGCCCGGCGTTCGAGCGCCTATCATCGCGCCATGGCCACCGCTGAGCTGATCCGCATCGTCTCCCGCTCCTCGCCCATGGCGCTCGCCCAGGTCGAGCGGGTCCGCGCCGAACTCGCCGCCCTGCACCCGGGCCTGCGCACCGAGGTGGTGCCGGTCACCACCTCCGGCGACCGCTGGATGGGCGACCTCGCCCGGCTCGGCGGGAAGGGCGCGTTCACCAAGGAGGTCGACGCCGCGCTGCTCGCCGGGGAGGCCGACGTCGCCGTGCACTGCCTCAAGGACGTGCCCGCCGACCGCCCGCTGCCCGCCGGCACCGTCTTCGCCGCCTACCTGCGCCGCGACGACATCCGTGACGCCCTCGTCCACCCCGGCGGCCTGACCCTCGCCGAACTGCCGCCCGGCACCCGGATCGGCACCTCCTCCGTCCGCCGGGTCGCCCAACTCGCCGCCTCCCACCCGCACCTGGTGTGCGTGCCGATCCGCGGCAACGCCAACAGCCGGCTGGCCAAGCTGGCCGCCGGAGAGGCCGACGCGCTGCTGCTCGCCGCCTCCGGGCTGGAGCGGATCGGCGAGCAGGCGCGGATCACCGAGATCCTGGACCTCGACGCGATGTGCCCGCCGATCGGCGCCGGCATCCTCGTCCTGCAGTGCCGCGAGGACGACGTCGTCACCGTCGACGCGGTCGCCGCGCTCGGCCACCGCGACACCTGGCGCGAGGCGGCGGCCGAGCGGATGTTCCTGCACGTCCTCCAGGGCCACTGCAACAGCCCGATCGCCGGCTACGCCAGGGCCGAACCGGACGGCCGGCTCTCGATGCGCGGCCGGGTCTTCAGCCCGGACGGCAAGCAGGTGCTGGACGCCCACGAGTGGGCCGGCGCACTCAGCCCCGAGGACCTCGGCACCTCCACGGCGCTGGCGCTCAAGCGGCAGGGCGCGCAGGAGCTGATCGCGGGCATCCCGCACTGATCCCCGGCATCCCGCACTGATTTCCAGCATCCCGCACCGATCCCCGCCTCTGCGACCGACCGCTACCGGAACAGCAGTTCGGCGAAGCGGTCCACCTGGTCCACCTCGGGGGACCAGCAGTACAGCATCACCTCGTCCGCGCCGATGGCCGTGAAACCGGCCACGGCGGCCCGGATCGCCTCCGGCGTGGTGAGCAGGCCCTCCTCCATCCGGTCGGCGCGGCCGCTGGACTCGTAGTACGCGCGGATGTTGCGCCGGGCCTGCTCGACCGTCTCCGCCGGGCCGAGGACGGCGTTCGCCTGGGCGACCAGCCGGGGCCGGCCGTCCCGGCCGTGCCGCTGCCAGGAGTTCTCGACGTCCTGGAACAGCCCGGCCATCGCCTCCGGCGGCACTCCCGCGCCGAGGAAGCCGTCCCCGAACCGGCCGACCCGGTCCAGCGCGGCCGGGGCGAAGCCGCCGAACAGCACCTCGGGGCCGCCCGGCGTCGCAGGCGCGGGCCCGACCGGGCCGACCCCCTCGCCGAACGGCTCACCGGCCCAGAGGCGGCGCAGCACCGCCATCCGCTCGTCCAGGAGCCGGCCCCGGCGGCGCGGGTCGATGCCGGCGGCCAGGAAGTCGTCCTCCCGGCCGCCGACGCCGAGGCCGAGCGTGAACCGCCCGCCGGAGAGCAGGTCCAGGGTGGCGGTCTGCTTGGCGAGCAGCGCGGGGACGTGGTGCGGCGCGAGCAGCACCTCGGTCTGCAGGCGGACGCGGGACGTGGCGCCGGCCAGGGCGGCCAGCGTCACCAGCGGTTCGGGGTTGTCGAACACCACCCGGTCCGCCAGGCCGAGCGTGCTGAACGGGCCGGCGTCGGCCCGCCGGGCCCACTCGAACAGCAGGACGGGGTCCTGGAGGGGCAGACCGAGGCCGATCTTGACGGCCTGCGGGGAGGCCTGCGGGTCGGGCTGCGAGGCGGGCTGAGGGTCGGGCTGCATGGGGATCATCCTCCGGAGGGCAGGCCGCATACGGGCGCCGCCCCTCCGTGGGCCCGCGCGCGGCCCTGCTCCCCGTCCTGCGGCTCGTCGTTCCGGGGAGCGTGCTAGTCGGAGTGCGGCGACGGTTGCGCGAGGTGTTTCCCGGGTCCAACGCCGTTCCCCGCGCGTCCGTGCCTGGAATGATGCCCGGGAATCGCCGGGCAACTGGCGATTCGTCAAGATTCCCGGCGGCGTGCCGGAGGCGGACGCGGCGCCGGAGAGCTCCCACCCGACCCGGCCCTGGGGGCGGATCGACCGCTACGCCCGGTGCTCGGGCAGCCAGTGCTGCGCGTAGGCGACGGCGTCGCGGAGGCGGAAGAGGCGGGTGGTGGCGGCGCCGACCGTGGCGTGGCGGACGGCCTTCGGGTGGTCGGCCTCGAAGGCGGTGCCGAGTTCGGCGAAGTCGTCGGCGCAGATGGCCCGGTCGCGGACGGTGAGCCGTTGGCGGCCCTCGGGGGTGAGGGTGGCGAAGGAGATGTCCTCGCTCGGGCCCGGGACGCGGTATTCGGCGAGGTGGAAGGAGGTGCAGGAGCCGAAGTCGACGCCCAGCAGCAGGACCTGGGCGTCGCGGTCCTCCAGCCGGGCGAGCGGGCTGGACTCGCCCAGCAGGCAGTCGAGGGCGTGTCCGTCGGTGGTCTCGGCGGCGCCCGGGCCGAGGGCGGCGAAGGAGGTCTGCGGGTGGGCGCTGCGCCGGGCGCCGGGCCAGGTCCGGACGGTTTCGGGGATGGCGCCCATGCCCAGGGTGGGGCTCACCTGCGGGTCGTACGCGGGCCAGGACACCCGGATGTCGGGCCACCAGGCCTCCGGCACCGGCGGGTTGGACCAGCCGGCGGGGTCGGAGTTGTCCCCGGTGTGGGTGGGGACGGCGAGGGTGCCGGTCGGTCCGAGGGCGTCGAGCAGGGCCTGGACGACGGTGACCGGCCCGCCGGAGACCCAGCCGAGGGAGCGCAGCGAGGAGTGCACGAGCAGCGTGCCGCCGGGTTCGACCCCGGCGGCACGCAGGTCGGCGGCGAGGGACTGGCGGGTGCAGAGGGGGCCGTTGACGCGCATCGGGCCAGCTTGCGGGTTGGTGGGCCGGGTGCGCCAGCGGGTTTATCTCCCTCGCCTGGACACCGCCCGCGTGCCGTCTCTGACGCGTCGCCAAATTGGTCTCGACCATTTGGTCTTGACCATTGCTTTGGGTTCGGGGGCGGAGGAGGATCACCGCGAAGCACCGGGCGGCGGACTCCGGCGCTCCTCGGTGCCCGCCAGTGCCCGTCAGTGCCCGTCCGGGAGGAGCGGGAAGAGGCGGGCCACGGCGGCGACCGGGCGGGCGCCGGCAGGACGGCCGGCGGGGTCGGTCTCGCGGTCGCGGTAGCGGGTCAGCACCTGGCGGACGGCCTCGCCGACGGCGGCCAGTTCGGCTGGGGTCAGGTAGAGGACGGTGCTGAACGCCTCGTCCTGCCGCCAGTCCGCCGGGGCCGCGTCGCGGTGGGCGAGCCAGCGCTGGTAGCTCTCGTCCTCCAGGCCGCGCGCGAGTTCCCCGAACTCGTCGGCTGCGGCGGGCTGGTGGGGTTGGTGTGGTTGCTGCGGGAGCCGCCAGGGGCGGGCGCGGCCGTCGGTGGCGGGGGCCTCCTCGATGAGGCCGTGGCGGGCCAGCTGTCGGAGGTGGAAGGAGCACAGGCCGGAGCTGTACCCGGTGGCGGAGGCGGCCTCGGTGGAGGTGAGGGCGGCCTTCTCGGCGAGGAGGCCGAGGATCGCGGTGCGTACGGGGTGTTGGGGGAGGGCGCCGGTGGCGGGGGGCGCGGTGAGGTCTTCGGTGTCGTCGGCATCTTTGGCGTCTTTTGCGTCTTCGGTCACTTTGCAAAGTCTGCTACTTTGCAAAGTCGATGACAAGCCGTCATCCTTGCCGTCGTGTCGACGGTGTCGACGAGGGAGCGCCGATGTCCGAACTGCGTGAACGCCCGACCATCCTGCGGATCACCGAGGTGGGGGAGGACATCCTCCGCCGCACCTGCCGCCCGGCGACCGGGGAGGACTACGGCAGCGAGCGGCTGGCCCGCCTCATCGAGGACATGTTCGCCACCATGCAGGTCGCCGACGGCTGCGGGCTCGCGGCCAACCAGGTGGACGTGGACCTGAGCCTCTTCGTCTACGACTGCCGCGACGACCAGGGCGTCCGGCACGTCGGCCACGTGCTCAACCCGGTCGTCGAGCCCCGCGAGCCCGGCCGCCGGCTGATCGAGGACACCGAAGGCTGCCTCTCCGTCCCCGGCGCCGGCACCGAACTCGCCCGCCCGGCCGAGGTGGTGGTGCACGGCTTCGACCAGTACGGCGCCGCCGTCACCATCGAGGGGACCGGCTACTTCGCCCGCTGCCTCCAGCACGAGACCGACCACCTGAACGGGCAGTTGTACATCGACCGGCTGTCCGGCCGGGACCGCAAGCGCGTCCTGCGCCAGACCGCCGACCGCCGGGAGGACGTCTTCGCCCAGCGGGCCCAGCGGGCCCAGCGGGCCGCCCGGGCGGCCCGGTCGTCTTCCCGCTGACCGCGCCCGACCAGAGCCCTGGGTGCGCGCCGGTCCGGGGGTGGCGCACCTGGACAGCCGGGGACTGTCGGCATTCGGCGTAGACGTGTCGGGTGAGATGGCCGCGTTCCTCTGCGGCCCCCATCCCACCCGACCGCAGCCGCCCCTGCGGGGCTGTCGGCGCGAACTGGCGTTCGGTAACATGAACTCGCCGACGCCCGTGGCTCCGAAGGGACGAGTGACTGTCGAGTGCCTACCGCGACCGCAAGCAGCCTGGCCTTCGACGTCGTCGACATCGACGTGGACGCCGATCTCGCGCTGGACGCCGACACCGCCGCGGACCGGCCCTTCCGCCAGGTCGGCCGGACGGACTTCGACCTGGCCAGCCCGATCCTGACCGAGCCCGCGCCGCAGATCACCCAGATGGACTTCGAGGTGGAGGCCCCGGGCCTGATGGATCCCCCGCCGCAGGTCGTCCAGCTGGACTTCGCCGTCGATGTCGCCTGACGCCGCCGACACCGACTGACGCCGCCCGATGGACCCGAACCGCCCGTACGGCCGCCCCTTCGACCGCTTCCCGACCCGCCGCGAGCACGAGGACCGCTGGGCGGAGCTGGCCCGGGCCATCGCCGCCAGCCCCGGGCCGCGCCGCCCCGAGCGGGACGGCGAGACGGCCGAACCGGCCACGCCCAGGGGCGAGTTGACCGTGCTCGGCTCCGGCATCGAGGCGGCCGGGTTCACCCGCGCCGACGAGCGGCTGCTCCGCGAGGCGGACCACGTCTTCCACTGCGTCGCCGACCCGGTGACGGTGGTGCGGATCAAGGCCTGGCGGCCCGACTCCTACGACCTCGGCGTCCTCTACGACGACGCCAAGGACCGCTATCTGACGTACGTGCAGATGTCCGAGGCGATCCTGCACTTCGTCCGGGCCGGGCGGCGGGTGGCGGCGGTCTTCTACGGCCACCCGGGCGTGTTCGTCCTCTCCAGCCACCGCGCCGTCCGGATCGCCCGCCGCGAGGGCCACGCGGCCGTGATGCGTCCGGGGATCAGCGCGCTGGACGTCCTGTGCGCCGACCTCGGCGTGGATCCGAGCAGCCCCGGCATGCAGACCTTCGAGGCCTCGGACCTGCTGATCCGCGGTCGGCGGATCGACCCGGGCCTGCACCTGGTGCTCTGGCAGGTCGGGCTGGTCGGCGAACTCGGCTACCAGCGCACCGGGTTCTTCAACCACCGGCTGCCCGTCCTGGTCGACCGGCTGGAGGAGGTCTACGGCCCGGACCACCCCGTGGTCAACTACATCGGCGCCCGCTACCGGGGCACCGCCCCCGTCACCGACCGGCACACCGTCGCCGGGCTCCGGGACCGGGCCGTGCAGCGGACCGTCACCAGCGCCTCCACCTGGTACCTCCCCCCGGCCGTCGCCGCCCCGGCCGATCCGCGGATGCTCGAACGGCTGGGCCTGATCCGACCCGGCCAGACCGTGCGGCCGCCCACCGGCCCGGTCCGGAACATCGACGAGTACGGGCCGCGCGAACTCGCCGCCCTCGACGGCTTCACGGACTTCCACGTCCCCGGCGGCTACCACTGGCAGGAGGACACGCCCGCCGCCCGCTTCGTCCTCGCCCTGGGGGAGGACGGCGCCCTGCGCGAACGCTTCGTCCGGGAGCCCGAGGCGGCGGTGGCGTCCTGGGCGCCGCCGGATCTGGCCGACGCCGAACGCGCCCTGCTGGCCCGCCGCGAGGACGCGGCCATGCAGGCCGCCGCCAAGGGCCGCTACCGGCGGCCGACCCCGGAGGCGGCGCGGCGGCTGCGCACCCTGCTCACCCGCAAGTCCGAGGCGCGCGCGCTGCTCCGATCGGTGCGCGACGGTGGGCCCGGGGGCGGTGGGCTCGGGGGCGGCGGGCTCGCGGGCGGGGGGAGCAGCATCCGGCGCGACCTGGACACCGTCCTCGCCGAGGCCCTGTATCCGTGGACGGGCCTGTACGGCACGCCGGACGGCGACCTCGACGTCTACGTCCTGGGCCGCGCCACCGACCCGCCCCGGCACCGGATCCACGTCAACGGGCGGCGGATCACCGCCCCGCGCCACGACCACGGTGTGCTGCGCTGGCGGGTCGAGGACGGCAACGACTGCGGCGGCGAACTGCGCACCGAGGTCGGCCGGGACGGGCGGCGCCGGCTGGTCGGCGCGGTGTGGCCCGCCGGGCGGGTGGCGGCGGCGGAGTTCTCGGTGCAACTCGCCGAGTACGCCCTGCCGGACGTGCCGCCGCTCGCCGACCTGGTCGGCGACTACCGGGCGGCGGACGAGGCCGGGCGCGAACTGGTCGTCTCCGTCGGGCCGGGCGAGGACGGCCCGGCGCTGCGGGTCCGTGTCACGGTCGGCGGCGTGCCCACGGCGGCCGCCGTCGTGGTCGGTCCGGCGGGCTTCGAGGTGGACGGCGTCGCCGTCCCCTACGCCCAGGCCGTGGTGGCATCGACCGTGCCGCCGTATCTGTACGGCTGCTACCGGGTGCAGCTGCCGGGCGGCCGCGGCGCGGAGCTGAGGGTGGCCGAGGACGGCGTCACCCTCGACGAACAGCCGCTCCTCCATGCGGAGTTCACCGGTAGGCGCCTCACCTGGCGCGACGGCCCCGCACCGCTGCCGTCCGCCGAACTGACCCTGCTGCTCGACCCGATCACCCTGCACCCGATGCTCACCGGCACCGGCACCATGCCGACCACCGGCACTGGTACCGGC
>NZ_JBHXML010000120.1:0-7982 GCF_042720345.1 Kitasatospora sp. NPDC058478
TCGGAGTACCTGCCTTCGGCAGACCACCGCCTGCGGCGGCGAAACTGCTACACGGTGTGATCGCCTTCGGCGCTCGGCCGTTGGCCGGAAAAGCAGTGCGGCACTGACTTGCAGTAGCTTCCGTGTGCTCTGACCTGGGCTTTTGCATCTCGTAACCTCTTCTCTCGACTTGGACCCCTTCGGGGCCCTCGGCCGGCCAACCGTTCGTGATCATGAATTCTGTTACTCTGAGTTGCGAAGATCAAACTAGACCATTCACCCTCACCTAAATTACGCACCCCCAAGTGAGCAAAAGTCAAGACTTGACGCCAACTTATTTTTGGTAACTTTCCGTGATCGGTGTGCTCTCGGTTTCTGACGGCTCGTCAGAAACGGGCCCGAGGGCACCCCTCCCCGCCGGTCGGCAGAGCCCGCCGGGCGGGGCCGATCTCCTCCCCGATCAATCTAGCCAGATAGCCCGAGAACCCCTCTTTGATCTATCTAGCTAGAATTCCCGCATGACGCACAAGAGCTTTGTCCTGGCCCTCCCGAGGGCCGATCTGCTGGCACTGAACGATCTTGTGAAGGCCGGGGCGAAGGCTGAGGAGGAGTGGCTGAGCCAGGCCCGGAAGAACGCCGGTCTGGCCGGCCTTCGGGGCAGCGAGGCGAGCGCGGCCCGGCTCCGGATCAGGCTGGAGCGGGACCGGCTCCGGCAGGCCGGGACGCTGACCGGTACCCGGGCGGCGGTGGTCGGCTTCGCGCTGCGGACGGTGCTCCGGCGGCGCGACCTGGACCGGGAGTGGCCGGAGCCACCGCCGGGGGAGGCGTCGGCTCCCGGCCGACGGTGGGGCTCCACCCAGCGCGCTGGCTGGACGCCGGAGGACCGGGAGGCCGGGGACGACCTGGACGGGCGCATGGAGGTCAAGCTCCAGGCGGACCTGGGCCAGACCGTGGTGCGGGCCGCCTACTGGACCAGCGAACCGGCGGTGGTGCAGCTCAAGGCGTGGTTTGACCGCTTCGGGGACGGGCCGGTGGTGCAGATGCGGGACGCCGCGCGGGGAGGGGTGCCGGCGGGCCTGGCGATGTTCGCCGCAGCTCTGGGCGAGCGGCCCAAGGCTGAGGATCTGGAGCGGCGGGACAAGCTTCGCGCTCAGATCCTGACCTCCGGGGACCTGCTCCGGGAGGCCGTCCAGGAGGCCATCGGCAGGGCTGTGCCGGGCTCCTGACGCCCGGTCGGAGCCCGGCACGGAGAACGCCCCCTCAGAGCCTCTGAGGGGGCGTTCTGGCCTTTCAGGTGCCACGGAGGGCACTGCATGGACTGCACGTACTGAGTCAGGCGGCCAGGGCCTGGCCTGCCTTGGTCACCAGGAGATCGGCGGCGGCCACCGCTGCGGTGCGGGCGGCCTCCAGGGCCTGCTGGTCGGCGGCCGAACGGAGCGCATAGGACGCGCGGGCAGCCGCGGTGGCCACCTCGGTCAGCTCCGGAGCGAGCACGGCCAGGCGGACCTGGGGGGCGGTGATGGCGGACCGGGTCGCGTGGCTGGCAGCGCGGGCGGCGGCGTAGGTCTCGGTGTCGGCTCCGCTGAGCCGGAGGTCTTCGCGGGTCCACATCGCGCGGCGGTGGTCGGCGATGGCGGCGGCCAGCTCGGTGACGGCCTGGAGCTGGTCCCGGCGGCGGCTCTCCGTCCGGGCCTCGATGCGGTCGGCGCGGGCCCCGCGCTGCTGGAGCGCGCCGGCCACGACGGCACCGGCCAGCGTTCCGAGTACGGCGATGATGCTGGGCCACATGGTGTTCCCCTCCCGGTTGTGGTGTACGGATTTCCGTACACCCAGAACTGTACGGACTTCCGTACAGTCGGTCAAGGCATCAGCTCCAACGAAACTGAGCGGCCCCCGACATAGGGGCCGCTCAGATGACACGGAACGTACTGCACGTACTGCATGTACTGCGTGGTCAGCCCTGGCCGTGGGCCGCCTTGAAGACTCGGACGGCGGTACCGACCGGGGCATCGGGCAGGCCGATCGGGTAGGAACCGGGCCAGGCCGCCATCCGGTCGGCGGCGTGCCGCTCGCACCCGACACTGCCGTGCACCCGGTCCGCGTGGATCACGGTCACCACCGCCGGGCCGGAACAGGAGTGAGGGTCGTCGGCGTAGTGCGCGCGGCACGTGGGGTCGTAGGTCTGCACGTCCATCCCCGTCAGCCGATCTGGATTCCGCCGGCGTCTCCGGCCGGTCGGGGGACAGCCGACAGCCGGAGCTTGCCGTTCGGCAGCGGGTCCATGGAGACCGCGTGGAAGGCCCCGTCCGGGCCCCCGATCGCGTCGGTCTCGAAGGCGCTGGCGTTGATCTCGAAGGAGCCGCCGTTGTCCATCAGGATCGCCAGGAGCATGGCGTGCGAGAGGTCGGCGGGGGAGAGGTTGCTGGGACTGGACACGGTGATCCTTCCGGTGTCGCGGGTGCTGTCGCGTCTGCCTCAGCTACGGGGGTTTCGGCCCGTTCTCCCATGTCACAGGCCGCGACAGGGGCGGTCGTGACAGGGGCGTGCGACAGCAGACGCGACAGCTTGCGGAGTGGTCAGTCCTCGATGCCGAGGGCGGTGCTGACGGCCTGGCGGGCGCGCTGGAGGTCAGCGTCCGAGACTCGGTCGTCGTCCTCCAGCCGGGCCAGCCAGCCCGTGATCTCGTGCGCGGGCCAGCGGTCCAGGTCCGCCGGGACCTCGAAGCGCTCGGGGGTCGCGGCCGGGGCCGAGCTGGAGAGGAGGGTGCCCTCCAGCCACTGTCCCGGGGTGGGGTTCTCCCGCTGGGTGAGCTGGGCGAGCAGGTCGGCGGCCTGGTCCGCCGGGAGCTTGGCGGAGGCGGAGATTTCGTCGCGGTGGATGTTCATGGGTTGTCCTTCGGTCAGGCCGCGAGTGCGGCCGGGTCGGTCTGCGAGCAGGGCCAGCAGGAGCCGAGGGAGCGCGGGATGACGTACCCCGCGTCCGTGCGGCAGGTCGGGCAGGTCCGGCGCGCGAGCATCATCCTGGCGTGGGAGCGCCAGCGCGCGGGGGTCATCGGGCGAACCGGGCGGGCCAGGTCGAGGCGGAAGAGGTAGGCCACCCTGCGGCCCCGGCGCCACTCGATCTGGGCCACCGGGTCGTGGCCGGCCGGGCGGAGGCCGCGGGCGCGGAGCTGGCGGCGGGTGAGCAGGCCATCGGGGGCCAGGCGGTAGCCGTAGGTGGGGAATCCCCCGTGGTGTTCGCCCTGGGGGTCGTGGCGGTAGCGACCAGTGCACATGCGGATCACTCCTCCGGGTGAGGCCCGGCCGGGCGGCGGGTTGCCGTCCGGCCGGGGCCGGGCGTCAGCTCAGGGCAGCGATCAGCACGGCGGCCGGGAAGAGACCGACGACGATGTGGGCGGCCTGGTCCACCAGCGGGGCCCCGCCGTTGGTCCGGAAGGCGGCCGAACCGGTCTTGTCCATCCACCAGGCGATGGGCCAGCGGCGGTCGATGAACCCGTGGGTGCCGGCCGCCCAGGCGATGGCGGCCAGGGTCGGCCAGGTCCCGGTGTCGAGGTCGAGGGAGAACCGGGCGACCACCAGGACGGCGAACATCGAGGCGACGTGCGCGGCCACGTGCTCCGAGTTGGCCCGCCAGCCCCTGCGGCTGCACTCGCCCTTGTGGGTGGCCATGTGGTCGGTCTGGAACAGGTAGTCGCCAGCGAAGTGGGCGACCAGCAGCAGCACGAAGACGGATGGGAACATGGGGTGACCTCCTGGTCAGGCTTCTGGCTGGTGGGTGGACGGGGCGGCCGGACTTCTTCGCGGGATGACGGCCGCCCCTGCTGTTCGGGGTGGGTCAGCTCTGGTCGGTGTTGGAGCCGGTGGCCCAGCTCTCGAACACGGCCGGGGTCTTGTTGAGCAGGGTTTCCCGGCGGTACTGGGCGGTGGAGCGGGAGACGTCCATGGCCAGGGCCAGGTCACCGACGCTCCCGCCGGCCTCAGCATGGGCCCGGATCATCGCGTCCCGGACTCCCTCCAGCCGGGGCAGGAGGCGGTGGTCGAGGTCGTTGATCGCGGTGTGGAAGTCGTCCAGGGTGAAGGCGTGGGGCTGGCCGTCGATGCTCTGCCCGGAGCGGAGCCAGGCCAGGGCCCAGAGGGCGGTGTCGAACCAGTCGGCCAGGGTCGAGACCTCCGGGCCCAGGGCCTTCGCCTGGCTCGGGGTCAGGCTGATGGTGATGTCCAGGCCGCGCTTGAAGGCGTCGTCACCGTTGCGGAAGGTCAGCGACATGTCAGTTCTCCTTGGTGGTGAGCTGGCGGACCGCGTCCGTCAGGATCTGGCCGTGGTCGAACGCGAGCGGCGGCAGGTTGTCCAGCCGGAACCAGCCGACGTTGGCGGCGTCGTCGCCGGCCACCGCCACCACGCCGGAGGCCACCTCCAGCAGGTAGGCGACCGTGACCACCCGGTCGCGCGGGTCGCGGTCGGGGTCGTCGTAGGCACCGACCTGGACCAGCTCCTCCGGCATGGCCACGATGGCGGTCTCCTCCTCCAGCTCACGCGCGGCGGCCTGCCTGGAGGTCTCGCCCTGGTCCACGTAGCCGCCCGGGAGGGCCCAGTGGCCCTTGTGCGGCTCGTCGGCGCGCTGGATCAGCAGCACCTCCTCACGCCGGATCACCACGGTGTCGGCGGTGAGCCAGGGCCGCGCGCTGCCCCAGGGGTTGTCGGTCTCGGTCACGGTCTCGGTCATTGGTGAGTTCTCCTGGTGGTGGGTGGTGGGGTCAGACGGAGGGGGTCAGCTTGATTCCGGCGGCGCCCTGGAGGAGGAGCGCGCCCAGGACCGCAACGGGGGCTCCGGCCAGCAGGAGTAGGGAGCGGATCACCACCGCGCCGCCGGGGAGCTTGGCCCAGTGGCCGAGGGCGGCCACGGTGATGGTGTAGACGACAGCGGCCCAGATCAGGGCTCCGGTGGTGGTGAGGCCGTGGCTGGAGGCGAAGAGGCCCGCCAGGACGGCCATCACCAGGCCGCAGAGAGCGAGCAGTCCGAGCAGTGCGGCGCTGGCCTTGATCTTCATGGGATTGCCCTCCCCTAGGGTCCGCTGTACGGGTTTCCGTACACCCAGAACTGTACGGACTTCCGTACAGTCGGTCAAGGCCCTCACCCGAACGAGTCTGGCCAGACTCGACATGAGAGCCGGTCAGATGGCACGGAATGCACTGCAAGCACTGCACGCACGGAGGCCCGCCCCGACGTACGGGGCGGGCCTCCTGGTGGAGCTGGCCGGGACTCAGGTCACCTGACGATCTGGTCTCCGTGGCCGTTGTTCATGTGGTCCACGCAAGGCCCGCAGTCCTCACGGGGGCCCAGGTGGGCGTGGACCTCACGGCCGTTGTAGGCGTGGTACCAGCACTGCCGGCACTCGCCACGGGGCGGGTTGTTCGCCTTGGCCTTGTTCGCGTCTCCGAGGGTGAACACGATCTCTCCTTTGGGTTGGGTCGGCCGGCCGGGCGGGAGGGTCAGACCTGCCGCAGAGCTTCGGCCGCCTGGTCGTCGGTGATGCTGAGGCCGTAGGTCGTGGCCAGGTAGCGGCGGAGGTCTTCGGTGCCGGGGTTCCCCCGGAGCGTGTTGTACGCGCCGCTCCGGATCTCGGTGACCGCCCGGCGGATCAGGGGGCGGTGGTCGGGCTTCCTGCGGAACACGGTGGCTCCCCTTCTAGGTCAGGCCGTTGGCCCACCGGACGTAGGTCTGCCACTGGTGCCGGGCCTGGGTCCACCCCTTCTTCGCGTCCATCCCGAGCCGCAGCAGGACGCCGAAGACGCCGGAGTAGAAGACGACCAGGACCCACCAGGGCAGGCCCAGGGAGTGGAGGGCGATCTCCGCCCGGACCACGGTCAGGACGATGTACGCGGTGGCCACGGCCAGGGCGATCCGGCTGACCCAGAGGATCAGGCCCGGGGTCCAGGCCGGGAGCTTCGGGAGGGTCCAGCGCTTTCCGGTGGTCTCGTCCTCGAATTCCACGGCGGCGGTCTCGGTGCTCACTTCGCGTTCTCCTTCTTCGGGGTGCGGATAACGGCGGCCGGGTCGAAGCCGAAGAACCCGAGCCGGGCCGTGACGATCTCGATCGCGTCGGCTTCGCTGATCCGGAGGCCGAAGGACCGGAGCACGATGTGCTGAATCTCCTCAGGGGTGATCCCCTCGAATTCGAATTCCGGACCCTGCTCCGCCATCCGGATGTGCGCGGTCTTGACCGCCTCCTCCAGGGCCACATCGACGGCCCGAATGGTGAAGTCAATCCGCATGGCCTCGACCCATTCGGCGTGCTTCTTGTCCTGCCGCCTGTCGTGCCATTCCTGGAGGAATGCGTCAATGTGCTTGAGGAGCTTCATTGCGTTGCCTTTCGGAGTGGTCGGGGGCCCGGAATTCCGAGCCCCCTGGGAATTGACTTCTAGACCTCGTTGGCGGAGTTACCGGCCTTGACCCGGTTCCGCTCCCACTTGCGGAGGTCTGCGGGCCAGTACAGGAACGCGCCGTTCTTCGCCTTCCCGACAGACGGCGGGAATTCGTCGTCCCGCAGGGAGGCCCGGCGGACCGCGTGCAGGGTGGTCGTGACGATTTCCTCCTTGACCGCTTCGGAGAGGGAGATCGGCTTTTCCTTCTCGCTGGTCGCGGGCTCGGAGAACGCGGCCTCCATCTGGGCCACGAAGTCGTCTTCCGTGATGCGCGGGCCGGGCAGACCGGCCGCGCCGGCGGGGCCACCAAGGTTGGTGGCCGGGGAAGCCGCGGGGCCTGTCGTTGCGACTGTCGTAGGGTCTTTCTCCAGGTTGGAGGGGGTGCTACGACCCTGCGACGCTGCGACAGAGCGTCCCACCATGGCCCAGGCATGGGCCTCCGGCTCGGTCATGAACAGGACCTGGGTCTCATGGGCGACACCGCCCAGGACGACCTGGGCCCGGCCGATGTGGCGGGTGAACTTGGGGGCGGGCTGGACCTCCGGGACCAGCATGTTCCAGGCGTTCCTGGTCGCGCGGGCCAGGATACGAGTTGCGAAATTCTCCCTCATTTCGGGGCCGCCCATGGAATTGGCGGTCATGCTCTGGCCGACCGCCAGGACGTGCATCTTGACCGCGCGGCCCATGAACAGGATTTCCGCGAGCGCGTCGATAGCGGGGGATTCCTTCGGGTCCTCCTTGGTGCGGATGGCGACCCAGTAGCGCTTGAGCTTGCCGATCGTGGCATTGACCTCCTCCAGGAGGATCACGTGCCGGGGACCGACCGGGGCGTCTCCCTCACCCTCCCAGTCATCCACGATCCGGTTACGGCGCTCACCCTCGATACCGAGCCGGATCAGGGAGTCGTGAATGTCCTCGATATCGCGGCAGTATTCGACACCCGGGATTCCGCGTGCCCACTTGTGAGAGTGGCGCTTGCGGTCCAGGACGGTTCCCTCCGCCCCGTTGTGGAGGAGCTGGGCGAAGATTCCCCGGAGGATGACGGACTTTCCACCGCCCGTTCCGGCGCTCACCAGGACGTGCGGGGATTCGGCGTCCAGGTCAACGCTCACGGTGGTGTTCCGGTGGGAGAGACCGATCAGCGGCGCGCTTTCCTTCGCGGCATTCACCAGGATCTGCACGTCCGCATCGGAGAACAGCACCTTGGACGGCGGGCGGGGGCTCTGGGTCGCGGTGACGTAGTGGTTGCGGCCGTCCATGTGCCAGGAGAAGGCCACGTCCTGGAGGGCCAGCTTCTCCCGGATCGCGCTGGTGACGGCGGCCTTCCCGTCGTCCCCGGCCCAGTCCGCCGGCACCGTCACCTTGAGGGCCTGGCCGGTGATCTCGGTGAAGTTCTCCGGCAGCTCGATGTAGCTGGAGGGCTTGGTGCCCTCGGGCAGTCCGAGCTTCTTGCTCAGGACCACGTGCAGCGGCCAGATCCAGTCCCGGCGGTGGTCTTCGGCTGCGGCTTCGACTGTGAAAACATGCCCATGGTCTTTCTCCTGGGTCTGACGAGAGGGTCGGGAGAGAGGCCCCCGGGC
>NZ_JBHXML010000120.1:8077-9595 GCF_042720345.1 Kitasatospora sp. NPDC058478
CGTCCCGGCGGTGGTCTTCGGCTGCGGCTTCGACTGTGAAAACATGCCCATGGTCTTTCTCCTGGGTCTGACGAGAGGGTCGGGAGAGAGGCCCCCGGGCCGTGTGACCGGCCGGGGCCGGGGCCCTGCCCGCTGGTATCGGGCGGGGCCCCGGTTGCGCTGTTCCTCGTGATCATCGGCGGGGAGAGTGATTGTCACTCAGCCCACTGACAATTCGCATTCTCTTTCTGGCGGCCTGTGGATAGGGGGGTGATATCTCCTCCCCTAACCCGTCCGCTAACCCGTCCGTAATGCCGGACGTGGTGTCCCTTGTGGGATGCTTTGTAGGGTGTCTCGTGGAACTCACCGGTTTTCTCACCAGGGGGACCGGACCAGATCACAATCTGGTAACTGCCTCTGGTGAGTTCCGGCCCACCAAACTCCCCACCGCAGGTCAGAGGTACTGACCGGTCCCCGGGGCCGGGGCTGGCTCCACCAGGGCCGGCCGCTGCTGCCGCCGGATCTCCCGCTTGAGGCTGTCCGCGTTGACCTCCCGGCCCAGGACCACGGGAACCATCTCGGTGAGCGCCGCCGGGTCGTCCACGCCGATCGCCCGGAGTTCCCGGACGGCCGCCGCGACGTTGTCCGCCTTCACCCCGGGAAGCGCCGCAGTCAGGACCAGCTCCGGCGTCCTCTCCTCCGCCGGGAGGGGGATCTCCGCCGGAGCGCCGCCGTTGTCCGGGCGGACAGAATCCGGGCCCGCCGGGGCCAGGAACAGCGGCTTCACCAGCTCCGGGCGGACAGCTCCGGCGTCCGGGCGGACAGGCTCCGGCCGCTCCGCCGGGACGGACAGCCGGGCGGACACGGCGGCGGACACGGGGCCGGACAGCGCCGCCACCAGCTCCGCCAGGCCGGAGGCGTCCGGCACCGCCGGGGCGATGGCCGCCGGAGCGGGGCGCGACGCCTCGAACGCGGCGCGGGCCAGCTCCTCCCGGCGGACCTGGAGGTCCAGGGCGATCCGCTCCCGCTCCGCCTCGAAGTCGGCGCGCTGGGTCTGGAGCTGGATCGCGGCGGCGTGCTCGGCCCGCTCTGAGTCCAGCCGGTATCCGGCGTCGTAGGCGGCCAGGGCCCGGCCGTGCCGGTCGGCGGCGGCGTCCTTCACCCGGGCCCGACCCTCCCGGGTGACCAGCAGCTCACTCGCCAGGCTCCCGCCCAAGACCAAGGGGGTGATCACCGCCTTGAGCATCAGCGGCATCATCACGCTGACGACGCCCAGCACGATCGCGCCGATCTTCCCGTGACCGGCGGACAGCACGCCGGAGAGCAGGTTGAGGCCGGCCGACAGCAGCAGCAGGGCCGACATGCGGTTGTAGTGCTTGAGTGCCTTCGCCGGAGCGTCCCGGTGGGTGTAGACCTCCAGCAGGAGGTAGATCCACCCGAGGTCGATCGCCCCGCCGGCCGCCGCACCCCACCACCACCCGGCGCCCAGCACCTCCATCAGCCGCATCAGGTCCCAGACCGAAGCGGCGGCGGCGGCCG
>NZ_JBHXML010000120.1:9689-14486 GCF_042720345.1 Kitasatospora sp. NPDC058478
CGTAGCGGCGGCGGCCTTCTCCAGCTCCTCCCGCTCCTTCGCGGCGGCCTGGAGCTTGGTGATCCGCTTGTCGGCGAAGCCGTGGCCGCGACCGGCCAGGGTGGTCAGGACGGCGACGCCGATCCATCCGGCGGTACGGGCGGCCTCACCGGCGGTGTAGTGCTCGGGCTCGTGGCTCATGGTCGTGACCTCCTGGTCAGTGGCTGAGGTGATCGCTGATCTGCTGCTGGAGCTTCTGGAGCCGGGCGGCGGCTTCGGCCTGGGCGGCGGCGGCCTGCCTGGCCCGCTCGGCCTGAGCCACCTGCTCGGCCTGGAGTCGGGCCAAGGCGGCGCTGTCCACTGGGTCACCCGGCCAGGAGCTGGGTCACGGCGGGGCGGAGGGAGGTGACCGCCTCCGCGATGCGGTTCTGGGCGGTCCGGTGGTGGCTGCCGATGTGGGACGCGACCGCCCGGTGGCTCAGGCCCTCCAGGCGAAGGAGGAGCACGGCTCGCTGCTGCGGCGGGAGCTGGGCGATCACGCTGGTGTAGCTGTCCGGGAGGACCGGGGCCGGGACCGAGATCGGTCCGGCGGCCGGGTGAACGGCCGCGGTGGCGTCGAAGTCGGTCGGGGTCTCGCTGGTGTTGCGGCGGAGCCGGTAGTGCGCGGCCACGACGTGCCGGGCGACGACCGCGATGAAGCCGAACGCCTGGGCGTCCTCGACCCGCAGGGTGCCGGCCGCCTTGGCGATCCGGAGCCACGTCTCCTGGGCCAAGTCCTCGGCCAGGGCCTGGTCACCGTGGTTGACCAGACGGCCCAGGAAGCGGACCAGGTGGACGTTGTGGAGCCGGTACAACGCCTCCAGTCGGGCGAGGTTGCTACCGGAAACGCGCTGGTGGGAAGCTGTCTGCACGGTGGATCACTCCTAGCCGAGTTGATCTGTCGAGACAGCCCCGCTGGTCCTAGCCGACCGTGCGGGGCTGTTGCCGTTCCGGGTTCCGGTTCGGCTTCGTTCGGTGCTCCACCAAGATGCACTGATGGCTAGTCAATTGTCAATGCCTGTTGGCTAGCCAAAGATTCGGTGTGTGGGATAGCCTGTGAGGGCCAGCCAATGGACCCGACAGCAGAGGAGTGCTGAAGGCATGTCAGACATCGAGCGTCAGCCGCCGTACCAGCAGATCGCCGCGCGCATCCGAGCCCGCATCGAGGCCGGAGAGGTACAGCCGGGGGACCGCGTGGCCTCCGACAGCGAGATCGCCACCGAGTTCGGAGTGTCCCGAGCCACCGCCCAGAAGGTGCTGGCTACCCTTCGGAGCGAGCGAGTCATCGAGCCCGCCCCCGGAGCCCGGGGCAACGTGGTCTCGCTTCCGGCTCACCTCTCCGGCAGGGACCGGGCAACGGCCGTGCGCCTCACCGGAAGGATCTACACCGAGGGCGAGTACGCCCGGATCGTGTCAGCAGAGCTGACTCCCGCTCCTGACTCCGTGGCCAGCGCCCTGGGCATCGAGGCCGGCGCCCCCGCGATCCGGCGGCTCCGGATCACCTTCGGTCGGGACGACAAGCCCCGTAGCGCGTCGGTCAGTTGGTACGACGGCACCCACTCGGAGGCTGCCCCTCTTCTCCTTGTTCAGGAGAGGATCAAGGCCGGGTCCTGGGCGTACCTTGAGCAGCAGACCGGCCTCCAGGCGGTCCAGGGCCAGGACGTGATCTCGGCCCGGCTCGCCACGGAGGAGGACGCCGAATTGCTTGGGATCACCCTCCCCGCTGCTGTGAAGGAGTCGGTTTCGATCCTCCGCACAGCCGATGGGACCGTGGTCGAGTACGGCGTCAGCATCGCGGGTGAGGGTCGGCAGTCGAGCTACGACTACGACCTGAGCTGAGCAGGTCCGGGAAGGTCACGGACCTGCACTCTTTCGGGTGTCGGCTCGTTGAGCACCACGATCTTTGTCCACAGGCATAAGGCGCTTGAATTCAGCCGCCTGGCGGATAGCGTGATCAAGAGAGGTACCGCAGAAACACCGAAAGCCCCCCGGTCGATCCACCTGAGTCCTACGTCAGGCGGCCGGAGAGCTTCGGTCCACGAAACGCCACCAACGTGGCAGAGTCGGTTCCCATGCTAGCGGGGGTTCACCCCGAGCGGGAGACGGACTCTGCCGGAAGGGCAGTGATCCGTGCCGCAGATGGCACATGGCGAGTCGAACGAGACCGCCACCACCACCGACCGGGTGATGTTCGGCCCCGGTCCCGCGATCGAGGTAAGCCGCGGTGAGTGGTCCTACTCGATCGGCGCGGGGGAGTACCCGCGCGGTGTCTACATGCTGTCTGGCCGGGGCGACACTCAGCACTGGCGGCCGATGGGCATCCTGCCGTTCGTCACCGAGGTAGTGGTGAAGCGCAACGGCAACGGCCAGCGGCGGACCCTGATGTACCGGCTCAAGCTGGACCCGGCCTCGAAGGTCAGCGCGCTGTGCACCCGGGCCGACCTCAAGAACGGCCAGTGGGCGATCATGCTGGACGTTCCGGTGTCGATGGATGACGCCGTGCTCAAGGCGATCGGCACCGCCGTGCTGGCGGTCGCTGAGGACGCGCCGCGTACCGAGGGTGCTCCGACCTGGACCGACTCCGGTCTCCAGATGCCGCCGGCCGACGTCGGCCCGGCCGGGTACGGGATCGTGAGCCCGTGCACGGAGGAGGAGGCCAGGGAGGTCTGGGACAAGATCAACGAGATTCTGTCCCGCCCCGAGAGCCGGAAGGCCGCGCTGTACGTCGGGGCCGCGCTGGCGGGCTCCTACGTCCGGCCGTTCCGTCGGCAGGCCACCATCTGGCACGCGAACGGCTCCAGCTCAGGGAGCAAGTCCACCATCCTGCGGACCGCCGCTTCGCTGTACGGGCCGCAGGAGCGGGTGACCACGAAGTGGAACATGGCCCCGGTCGCGCTGACGGCCAGCCTGGTGAAGCTCGGCACCCTGCCCGCGTTCCGGGACGAAATCGGGATGCAGGGGCGCAAGACGGCCCGCGAGTACGAAGCCATGATCTTCTCCATCACGGAGGGGGCGGAGCGCGTCACCACCGACCGGGAGACCGGCGACACCCGGTCCACCGGCGAGTGGTACGCAACCCTGATGAGCACCGGGAATGACTCCCTGCTCGGGATGGCCACCGAGAACGGCGGCTTGAACGTCCGGGTGGTGGAGCTGGAGAGCCCGCTCCTGGCGGACAAGAAGACGGCCGTCCGGCTGGCCACCCTCAGCAACCTGGCGTACGGCTGGCCGTTCCGGTGGCTGACCGAACAGATCACCCTGGAGCGCGCGTGGCGGGAGATCGCTCTGGCTGAGCGGGACCTCGGTGCGGCCCAGGAAGAGGGAGCGGCCGGCCGGATCGCGGAAGCGGTCGCGCTGGCCGTGGCCGGGGCCGCGCTGCTGGAGAGCCTGATCGGCACCGAGGGCCTTCGGGCGAACGCGCTGCGGTGCGGCAAGGAGATCGTGGACCAGCTGGTCGGCGAGATGAGCGAAGCCGCGATGAAGCAGGGCGACCGGCTGATCCGGGCGATTCAGCAGTCCATCGCCTCCGACCCCGCGCTGTGGCCGACCAAGCAGGAGTACACCACCGCCACCGAGGGCGGCGGGTCCATCGGCCTGCCGGTGGACAAGATCAGCAGCGCGTTCGGCGTGCTGTACTCCGAGGGCGGGACCGAGCGGGTAGCGGTGTTGTCGGAGAAGCTCAAGGTGGTGGCCAACGCCTCCGGGATCGTGGCGCCGCTGTCGGGTCTGCGGGAGCTGCGGGCCGATGGCCGCCTGGTGCTGGAGTCCACCAACTCCGCCCGGCAGGGCATGACCAAGCGCGAGCACCTGGGCAAGAAGGTGGGCCAGGTCGCGTGCTACGTCTTCGTCCGGCCGGGCAACGAGCCCCCGGCCGCTGAGGTCGTGGACCCGGCGGAGGTCGTGGCGGACCTGCCTCTCCCCTCGATGCCGACGCTGCCGGACCACCTGGTCCAGGCGGAGGAGGAGCGACCCCGCGCGACCGAAGCGGCCCCGGTCGTCCCGGCGGCCGGCACTGTTCGGGCCTCCGTGCCGGAGCAGGCCCGGGAGGCGAAGGCCACGGTGCCGAACCCAGCCGGGCCGTACGCGAAGGCCGGGAAGAAGTCGCGCCGGGAGGTCGAGCGCGCGGCCCAGTCGCTGACCGTGTGGTCGGTGTCCGGCGGGGTGGCCTCCTGCATGGCCAAGGGGCTGCACGCGGAGCTGTCGGAGAAGGCGACCGGCGACCTGGCCGCGCTGGTGGCCTCGATCCGGGCCCACGCTCCCAGCGGCGAGATCACCGTGCTGATCGGCGCGGACATGCGGGAGGGCTACGGCCTGCCGGATGCGCGGCTGGACAAGGGGATCAGTGCCTGGACGAAGGCCGGGGCCGCGCCGAAGGGCCCGGCCGGGAAGTGGGCCAGGCCGTTCGTCTCCCTGGTGGAGGCCGGGTGGCACCAGCCGTTCGCCCCTGGTCAGCCGCCCGTGGTGATGGCGACCACCAACCTGGAGCACAGCGGGCACAAGGGCGGGAACGTCCGGCTGACCGTGGTGGACTGGCTGAGGGAGCAGGAGTTCCCGCGCGGTCCCGAGGGCGACAACGCGGGGGCCCTGGAGATGGCCTACCGGGTGGAGCGGTTCACCGAGCTGACCGGGTGGGCGTTCACCGGCACGGAGGCGATCACGGCCGTCCGGGGTCTGCGGGAGGAGCTGACCGCTCACTCCTTCAACCTGCCCTGGTGGGTGTCGGAGTCGCTGGGCCCGGCCAAGTGGGTGGGCACCGACTACTGGAACCGGCCGCTGAAC
>NZ_JBHXML010000120.1:14580-15930 GCF_042720345.1 Kitasatospora sp. NPDC058478
GCGCCGGCCGCTGGACCCGGACGACGGGGTCCTGTGGGACTGCCTCAAGGGTCTGTACCGGCGGCTGCACGGCAAGCTCCGGGCGAAGGGCCAGAAGGTCATCCGCCGGGGGGACTGGGGCATCGCGGTGCGGGACGCCGCCTGGACGAACATGCTGCGGAAGGTCTACAAGGCCGGTGGCCTGCTGCGGCTGGCGGAGACGAACGCCTTCACCGAGCGCCCGATGTACCCGGTGAAGATGGACCACGACGAAGCGGTCTACGTGGTCAGCGGCTCGGGGACCGTGATCCCGGACGGCATGAAGGAAGGGTTCGGGCTCGGTGAGTTCCGGGTCCACACGACGGACGACCTGGCGGCGTGGCTGAGCGCCCCGGCACAGAAGGGCATGGGGGAGATCACCAATGGCTAAGAAGCGGTACAGCGGTGAGGAGCCCGCCAAGCCCAAGGACAAGGGCGGTCTGCTGGACGGCCTGGTCCGCAAGCTGACCGGCCGGGCCCCGGGCGCGGTGGAGCGGGAGCAGAAGAAGAGCCTGCCCGAGCGGTTGGGCTGGCTGGAGAAGAAGCACAAGGGCGACGAGAAGTCGGCAGCGAAGGCCGCGGGCGTCTCCCTGACGACCTGGCGGCGGTGGAAGAAGGGCGGCCAGGAGCCGACGGCGGCCAGCGTGAAGAAGCTGGACAAGGCCACCAGGGAGGCCCTGGTGCCGAAGGGTCGGCGGGAGCGCATCCACAAGTCCACCAAGGGCGACCAGGGGATGAGCAGCGGCCGGCGGACCGGCGGCGCGGTGGTCTCGGCCTGGGTGCAGATCAGCTCGGACGGGCGGCCCCGGGATCTCGACCTCGGGGGGAACCTGCCCCAGGGTCGGCTGGACGCGGTGGTCCAGGCGTACCTGGAGGGCGGGGAGGAGGCCGCAGAGAAGGAGATGATGCAGATCATCCGGGAGTACATCGGCGGCGGTCAGAGCTTCGAAGGCTCCATCGAGATCAGCAACGTGGTCATGAACTTCGAGCCGATGGGCGAGGGGACCACGTACCAGCCGCGCCAGCTCGGGATCGAGTACCCGGACAGCGACGACGAAATCTGACGCTCCACCAGTGAGGGCCCGCCCGGATCATCCGGGCGGGCCCTCAGTGCTTGCAGTGTGTGCAGTGCCTTCCGTGGTGCCTGGTCAGCGGTTTCTCTGAGCCTCTTCGTACTGGTCCGTGAGACCGATCCCGATCGTCTCGGCCAGCTCCTTGTTCACCAACAGCTCCTCGACCAGGAGGCGGAGCACGGGCGCCATCGCCACCTCGGGCAGGTCCCTCTCTGCGGCCGTCAGGTTGCACCACTTCTTGAGCTTGGTGTGCAGCGTC
>NZ_JBHXML010000121.1:0-14860 GCF_042720345.1 Kitasatospora sp. NPDC058478
GCCGGGCTCGCCGCCGCCTTCGCCGGGCTCGCCGCCGGCTTCGCCGGGCTCGCCGCCGCCTTCGCCGGGCTCGCCGCCGCCTTCGCCGGGCTCGCCGCCGCCTTCGCCTGGCTCCGGTCGCGGCTGAGGGCCTGACCGCCGCCGTACGGACCCTGAGACCCTGGGGCCAGCCCGCCGGACGAGGTCGCGCCCGGGGTCAACCCGCCTGCGGGGTGGGGCAGACGAGGTCGTGCTGGGGGGCGCGGTCGTCGAGCAGGTAGCTCTCGACGACGTTGGTGACGCAGGAGTTGGCGGTGGGGTACTGGCCGTGGTCGCCGCTCCCGGTGACGGTCACCAGCTTGGAGCCGCGCAGCGCGCGGTGCGCGCCGAGCGCCGCCTCGTAGTACGTCGCCGGGTCGTGCACCGAGTTGAGCATCAGCACCGTCGGCAGGTGGGCGCCGGTCACCTTGACCTTGGGGGCGGGCGCGGTCGGCCAGGCCGCGCAGACCGCGCTGAAGGCCAGCGTGCGGGCGCCCACCAGCGGGTAGCGCGCGGTGTTCTCCGCGCCGTGCTGGACCCAGGTGTCCATGTCCTTGGTCCACGGGGTGTCGTTGCAGGTCACCGAGAAGTACTCGGCGAGGAACTCCGGGCCGAGGTACTGGCCGAACAGCCGCCCGGCCATCGCCTTGGCCGCGGGGTCGGCCCCCTGCCAGTCGTCGACGGCGGTCAGGGCCTGGGCGAGGAAGGGGAAGGTGTCCCGCTCGTAGATCGCGCTGATCGCGCCGTTGTCCAACTGGTTCGGGCCGATCGTCAGGGAGCCGTCGGTGATGGGCCGGTCGTGCAGCGCGGCGCGCCGCTGCTCCCAGTGCGCCTGCACCTTCTCGGGGGTGGAGCCCCAGTGGTAGGTGGCGTCGCGGGCCGCCAGCCACGGCACGAAGTCCTCGTCGAAGCGGCGCTGGAAGCTCATCGGCTGGCCCAGTTCGAACTTCTCCCAGGTGCCGTCGAAGCCGATGTTGCTGTCCAGGACCATCCGCTCGACGCGGTGCGGGAAGAGCGTCCCGTAGTAGGCCCCGATCATCGAGGCGTAGGACGGGCCGAAGTAGCTGAGCTTCTGCTCGCCGAGCAGGCCGCGGAACAGGTCGATGTCGTGGGCGGTCTGCTCGGTGTTCAGGTAGGGCAGCAGGTCGCCCGTGCGCTCCTGGCAACTGGCGGCCAGTTTCTTGGAGTTGGCGACCACCCGGTCGATCGCCGCCGGGGACTGGTCGCGGAAGTCGCCGGCCAGGAAGTCCTGGAACTCCTCCGGCGTCTGGCACACGGCCCGGGTGCTCTCGCCGACCCCGCGCTGGTCGAAGCCCACGATGTCGTACGCGGCGCCGACGGCCGGGGCGGCGGTGGCCAGGTTCGCCGGGCGCAGCAGGCCCGACGCGCCGGGGCCGCCGGCGGCCATCAGCAGCGTGCCCTTGCGCTTGGCCGGGCCGCCGGCGCGGTGCCGGGAGACGGCGATCGTCACGTCGGCGCCGGCGTCGGCGTGGTGCCAGTCGCGCGGGGCGGTCATGGTGGCGCAGTCCAGCGCCGGCTGCTTGGCGCAGGGCTGCCAGGCGAGGGTCTGGTGGGTGTAGCGGGCGGGGGCGACCTCGGCGTCGCCCGGGTTCCGGCCGGCGTCCGGGGCGGCGCCGGCGGTGGCCGGCACGGCGAGGCCGGCCAGGACGGCGGCGACGACGGCCACGGCGGCGCGCCGGGTGCGGGAGGCGGTGGCGCCGGCCGCCGGGGTGTGCGAGGCGGCGGTGTTCGGCGCGGTGGTGCTCGGCGTGATGGTGTGCGAGGCCGTGGTGTTCGATGCGTTGGTGTTCACGGGAATGATCCTGTCCGAGCCCGCCCTGACGGTCGATCATGCGGGGTTCCGTGTCCGGGGTGGTGCTGGGTACACCCCGGACACGGAGGATCGCCCCAGGGCGTGTTTCATCATTCGCGGCGCGCGCCCGGCGGGAATGATGAAACACGCCCCAGGTCAGTAGGCGGCGGTGAAGCGGGTGCGGCGGTGTGCGGGCTGCTCGGCCTCGTCGAGCAGGGCGACGGCGAGGTCCTCCATGGAGATCACCGAGGCGCCCTCGGCGTCCACCAGCAGTTCGTCCCGTCCGAGCCGGAAGCGGCCGGTGCGCTCGCCGGGTTCGAGCAGGGCGGCGGGGCTCAGGTAGGTCCAGTCGACGTCCGGGTCGGCGGCGCGGTAGAGGTCGAGCTGCTCGCGGCAGGCCCGGGCGATCGGCCGGAGCTCGGCGGGGAAGCCGGGGTCGTCGGCGAGAGCCGTCCCGCCGCGGCCGGGGAGGGTGAGGCTGCCCGCGCCGCCGACGGCCATCAGGCGCACGCCCGTTCCGGCGAGACCGGCCAGCAGGCCCCGGGTGGCGGCGGACAGCTCGTGCTCGCTGCCGGGCGCCGGGCGGGTGGCGGTGATCACCAGGTCCTGCCCGGCGGCGAGGCGGGCGACGTCCTCGGGGTTGCGGGCGTCGCCGACACCGAGGGCGACGGCGGCCGGCAGGCCGTGCGGTTTGGCGGGGTCGCGCAGGACGGCGGTGATCCGGTGGTGGCGGGCGAGCGCCTCGGTCACCACCCGGCTGCCGACGTTGCCGGTGGCGCCGAACACGGTGATGTGCATGGAGGTTCTCCTGGTGCGGTGGGTGCCAGCGGCTGCTGGACGGGGATCGGGGAGTGCGGAGGGGAGTTCGGCGGGGAGCGGGGCGGGGTCAGGCGTTCTCGCGGACGGGCGGCGCGGCGGCCGGGGCGCTGGGTACGGCGGCCGCGGCGGTGCTGGGGCGGCGCCGGGTCTGGGCCGCGATCAGCGAGCCGAGGACGATGAGTGCGCCGAGCGCCTGGAGCGGGCTGAGGTCCTGCC
This sequence comes from Kitasatospora sp. NPDC058478, assembly GCF_042720345.1. Lineage (NCBI taxonomy): Bacteria > Bacillati > Actinomycetota > Actinomycetes > Kitasatosporales > Streptomycetaceae > Kitasatospora > Kitasatospora sp. NPDC058478. The sequence goes on from NZ_JBHXML010000121.1 coordinate 2,867, forward strand.
CGAGGGCCAGCCAGCCGATCGCGGTGGCGACCACCGGGCTGAGCAGCGAGAGGAAGGAGACCGAGGTCGGCGGCAGTGCCCGGATCCCGCGGAACCAGAGCGCGTACGTGAGCGCCGCGCCGATCAGGCTGAGGTAGCCGTAGCCGAGCAGGTTGCCGCCGGTGAGGTGGGACGGCGGGGCGCCCTCGACGAACAGCGCGACCGGCACCAGTAGCAGTCCGCCGGCGGTGAGCTGCCAGCCGGTGGTGGCGAGCAGCGGGGCGGGGGAGACCCAGCGCTTGGAGAGGACGACGCCGGTGGCCATGACGACCGCGCCGGCGAGCGCGGCGGCCACGCCGACGGCGTCCAGCTGGGCGTTGGCCCGCAGGACCAGCAGGCTGACGCCCGCGATCCCCGCGATGCCGCAGATCACCGTGCGCGGTGTGAGCCGGTCGCCGAGCAGCGCGGCCGAGAGTCCGGCGGTGATCAGCGGCTGGACGGCGCCGACGGTGGCGGCGACCCCGCCGGGGAGGCGGTAGGCGGCGATGAAGAGGAGGGCGAGGAAGGCGCCGATGTTCAGCGCGCCGAGGACCGGTGCGCGCCACCACCAGCTGCCCTTCGGCAGCCGGCGGGTGACGGCGATCAGCAGCAGTCCAGCGGGCAGGGCCCGGAGGACGGCCGCGAGGAGTGGACGGTGGGGCGGGAGCAGTTCGGTGGTGACGATGTACGTCGACCCCCAGACGGCGGGGGCTATCGCCGTCACCAGCACGATTCCGAGGCGATTTCTTAGCACTAAGCAAATGTAACTCAGCGCTAAGGCATCTCTCACCGCCTTGGCGGGGTGACGTGGCTCACAGTTACCTCATCGCTAAGGAATCTCGGCGGAATCCCCTACCCTGAACCTGTGGCAGATGCAGATCATGTGGACCGAGTAGTCGCGCAGTGGGCCGCCGAACGCCCCGACCTGGACGTCTCCCCGATGGAGGTGATCGGCCGACTCAAGCGCCTCTACCGCCTGATGGACGCGGAGCTCAATCGGACCTTCGGCGAACACGGGCTGGACGCCGCCTCCTTCGACGTCCTCGCCACCCTCAAGCGCAGCGGCCCGCCCTACCGCCTCACCCCCACCGGACTGATGCAGTCCGCCATGGTCACCTCCGGAGCCATCACCCAGCGCCTCGACCGTCTGGAGGCCCGCGGCCTGGTCACCCGCACCCAGAGTGACCAGGACGGCCGCAGCCGCGTGGTCGGGCTCACCCCCGAGGGCCACGCCCTGATCGACCGTGCCCTCCCCGACCACCTCGCCACCGAGCGGCTCCTCCTCGCCGGCCTCGACGCCCCCCGGACCGCCGCGCTCGTCGACGCCATGCGCACCCTCCTGGCCGCCCTCGGCGACAGCCCGGAGTGAGCGGGCGGGCAGGCGGGCGGACCTCCCCGCCCGACCGGCCTACGGGTTGACCGCCACCGCCTTGAAGAAGGTGTAGTGGAACGTCCCGCCCGGCTCGGCCGTGCGGCGCAGTTCGGCGATGCCGCGGTCGAAGGCGTCGGGGGTGGTCAGACCGGCGGCCAGCGCCTCGGTGCGGACGGCCTCGACCATCGCGACGAAGGTGCGCCGGGTGAAGCCCTCGACCAGGGCGGGGCGGGCGCCGTCGGCGTGGACGGTGCGGGGGCGGACGGCCGCGTCCCGGAAGCCGGCCTCCGCCAGGAGCGGGTGCAGGCGGCGCCCGAGCAGGGCGTCGCCGCCCGCCGCCGCCTGGAGCCGCACCAGCAGGTCGACCGCGGCGCGGGCCGCCGGGCCCTGCGGGTGGAAGAAGGCCGAGCCGTGGTCGCCCTCGATCACCGTGATCGTGCCGCCCGGCCGCAGCACCCGCCGCAGCGCGGTCAACGCGGCCACCGGATCGGCCAGGTGCTCCAGCACGAAGCACACGAAGACGTGGTCGAACGCGCCGTCCGGGAAGGGGAGTCGGTGCAGGTCGCCCTGGTGCCAGGTGACCTGCGCGGCGGGCGCCTCGGCCGCCACCCGGGCCCGGGCCTGCGCCAGCGACTCGGCCGAGACGTCCACCGCCGTCAGCAGCACGCCGGGACTGGCGGCCAGCAGGTGCGCGGTCTGCGCCCCCACCCCGCAGCCGGCCTCCAGCACCCGGCTGCCCGCCGGGTACGCGGTGCCCGCGTGCAGCAGCTCGGCGAGGGTGTCCGCCTGGTCGCCGAGCCGTTGCGCCTCGGTCTCCGAGTAGCCGTGGACGTAACCCGGGACGTAGCCGGTGAGGTGGTCGGGGCCTTCGGTGTCCTGCCGGTCGTTCAGTGGTGCCGTTTCCGTGGTCATGGCCCCACCCTCACGCCACAATGGCCCGGTGAACAGGTCCAAAGAAGCGCCGGATGACAGGTCCAAACAGGCGGACCCGGGCGCCGACTTCCTCCAGCTCGACACCGCCGACGCCCCGCCCGGCGGCCTGACCGGCTGGCTCGCCCGCCGACTGCGCGAGGCCATCGCCGACGGCCGCCTCCCCACGGGCAGCAGGCTGCCCGCCACCCGGGGGCTGGCGGCCGAACTCGGCGTCTCCCGGGGAGTGGTGACCGACGCCTACCGGCGCCTCGCCGAGGAGGGCCAGATCGCCGGCCGGGGCAGGGGCGGCACCGTCGTCGTCGCGGTTCCGGCGCCGCCCGTGCCCCCGTTGTCGGCCGCGCCCTCGTTGTCAGCCACATCCCCGGCCCCGCCGCGCGCCCGGCCGGAGCCCGTCCTGTTCCACGCCGACCCCGACCCCGAGGTGTTCGACCTGCTGCGCGGCACGCCCGCCCGGATCGACCTCACGCCCGGCGTGCCCGACCTCGCCGCCTTCCCCCGCACCGCCTGGCTGCGTGCCGAACGCGCCGTCCTCGACGGCCTCGCCGCCGCCGACCTCGGCTACGGCGACGTCCGCGGCACCCCCGCACTGCGCCGGGCCGTCGCCCACTGGCTGGCCCGCAACCGGGGCATCCGCGCCGACCCGGACGAGGTGCTGATCGTCGCCGGGACGGCCCAGGCCCTCGCCCTGCTCGGCCGGGCCCTCGGCCGGATGGGCGTCACCGAGGTCGCCGTCGAGGACCCGGGCTCGCTCGGCGCCCGCCAGCACCTCGCCCACTGGCTCGCCGCGACCCCGCCCGTCCCGGTCGACGCCGAGGGCGTCCGGGTCGACGCGCTGCGCGCCACCGGCGCCCCGGCCGTCCTGCTCACCCCGGCCCACCAGTACCCGACCGGGGTCGTCCTCGGCGGCGAGCGGCGGCGCGAACTGCTGCGCTGGGCGGGCGAGGGCGGCCTGGTCATCGAGGACGACTACGATGCCGAGCACCGCTACGACCGCCCGCCCGTCCCCGCGCTGCGCGCCGCCCTGCCGGAGCAGGTCTGCTACGCGGGCAGCATTTCCAAGCTGCTCGCCCCCGCGCTGCGCACCGGCTGGCTGCTGGTGCCGCCGCGGCTGCGCGAGGCCGTCCTGGAGGCCAAGCGGTTCGCCGACCTGGGCAACCCGGTGCTGCCGCAGCTGGTGCTGGCCCGGCTGATGGAGTCCGGCGAACTCGACCGCCACCTGCGGCTGTTGCGCCACCGCCACCGCCGCCGACGGGACGCGATGATCGCCGCCGTCCACGCCCACCTCCCCGGCGCCACCGTCCACGGCGCGGCGGCCGGCCTGCACCTGATGCTCACCCTGCCGCCCGGGGTCCGCTGCACGGACACCGAACTGGCCACGGCGGCGCTCGCCGAGGGCGTCAAGGTGCAGCCGCTGTCCTGGCATGCGCGCCTGCCGTACCCGCCGGGACTGGTGCTCGGCTACGCGGCGGGTGCGCCGGGGGAGATCGCGGAGGGGATCGCCGTCCTGGGGCGGTTGCTGCGCCGGTAGGGCTGAGGGCTGAGGGCGGCCGGTGCCCGGGTCCCCCGTCCGCGCGGGCGCGGGTGTGCTCCTCCGGGGTCCGGGCTATGGTGGCGACGGGCTCGGGTGCTTTGACGGCCTCGGGTGCCTTGACGGGCCGTATCCCGCTGCCGACCTCAGGGAGGCGTGATGGCCGTGCTTCGGCGCACCGTCCAGTTCGGCGCGATGCTGGTGGTGTTGGCGGCCACGCTCGGGCCGGTTCCGGCCGGGTCGGTGTCGGCGTCCGCACCGGCGTCCATACCGGTGTCCGCGCCGGAGTCGATACCGGGGTCGATACCGGGGCGGGTCAGTGCCCCGGGTGAGGGGACGGTGGCGGCGGAGATGGCCGATCAGGACGCACGGCAGCTCGCGGGGCGCCGGATCGTACTCTCCTACGCCGGTCCGACACCGCCGCCGGGCGTGCTGCAGACGATCCGGGAGGGGCGGGCGGCCGGGGTCATCCTGTTCGCCGAGAATGTCACGAGCCCGGCGCAACTCGCCGAGGCTGTCGGTCAGTTGCGTCAGGCGGCGGCGCAGTCGCCGGTGCCCGAGGGCCTGCTGCTGATGACCGACCAGGAGGGCGGCAAGGTGCGCCGCCTGCCCGGTGCGCCCGAACTCTCCGCCCGCCGGACCGGATCGGCGCCCGACCCGCTCGGCGCGGCGAGCCGCGCCGGGGTCGGCGCCGCCGGGACGCTCGCGGACGCGGGGCTCAACGTGAACCTCGCGCCGGTGCTGGACGTCTACGACACCCCGGGCAACTTCATCGACCGCCATGAGCGTTCCTACGGTCAGGACCCCGCCGGCGTCGGCGAGTTGGGCAGCGCCTTCCTCGCCGCCCAGCAGGGCCTGGGCGTCGCCGCCACCGCCAAGCACTTCCCCGGGCTGGGCTCGGCAGTCAACGGCGAGAACACCGATGACCGCCCCGTCACCCTGTCCGTGCCGCTGGACGAGCTGCGCGCCCGCGGTGAGGAGCCCTACCGGGCGGCCATCGCGGCGGGCGTCCGGCTGGTGATGGCCTCCTGGGCGGTCTACCCGGCGCTCGACCCGGACCGCCCGGCGGGGATGTCGCCCGCCGTGGTCGAGGGCGAGCTGCGCGGCCGCCTGGGCTTCCGGGGCGTCACCGTCACCGACGCCCTGGAGGCCGAGGCCCTCGCCCCGTACGGCGGCCCCGGCGACCGCGCGGTGGCCGCCGCCGAGGCCGGGATGGACCTGATCCTCTGCTCCGCCCGCGACCCTCAGCAGGCCGAGGACGCCACCACGGCCCTCGCCGACGCCCTGGACTCCGGCCGGCTCGACCGCGCCGCCTTCGCGGCCGCCGTCACCCGGGTCGACGCTCTGCGGGCCTCCCTGGACTGAGCCGGCGGCGGCCGACCGGTGGCCCGCCCGTGGGCGCGGACGCCGTCCGGGCCGTCCCCGGGCCGTCCCTGGGCCGACGCCGGGCCGACGCCGGGCCGACGCCTGCGAGGCGGGCGACCGGCCCCGCGCCGGGCACCGGGGAGGCCGGCCGTGGCAGGTGCGCGGAGCCCGACCCTCCGGGGTGGGATTACGCCATCAAAGGTCTGGTTTCGGTCTGCTCGGCACTTCGAAGGCGGAATCGCGGTCATGGCATGGGAATCGCATGGCAAAGTCTCTTCATGGCGCATGTGAAATGTCACATGTGCTACCTCACCTGTTCTGATCGTTCCTCGTACCCTCCGAAGGAGGAGGCAATGAACCGCATCACCCGGATCGCCTCGGGCGCGGCCGGCGTCGTCGCCCTGCTCGCGGCGCCGGTGCCGGCGCTCGCCGTGTCGACCAGCGGCGCCGCCGAGACCGCCGCCGAGACCGCCGCCGAGACCGCCGCCACGGTGACGACCTGCGGCTACAACGGCCTGCAGGCCGGGCTGTCGACCAAGGTCTGCGCCGAGGTCACCGGCGGCAGCGTCGTGCTGTACGGGCAGATCGGCCTGGCCGGTCCGCCCACTCCGGACACCCCGTGGCCGCCGAAGTCGCAGGAGCTGCTCACCCGCCTGTCGGCCGGGGTGGTCGGCGGCGAGTCGCTCGGCTCGGCGAGCGTGCGCGCCGTGTTCACGGCCGCCACCGTGCGGGTCGACGGCGTCAGCGTCACCGTGCCGTGCGGTTCGACCCTCCATGCGACCTTCGCCGTCGAGTCGATCTGGCGGGGGCCGGCCCCGGTCGAGGTGGATGTACCTGTACTCTGCTGACGGAACCTCATCATGACCGCCGAGTCCGGGAGTTGGCAGCGTCCCGGGCTCGGCTTCCGGCGTTCCCGCGCGCCCTCCGGATGTGACGTGGACCACTCGGGGGCGGCCCTGGCGGGCCGGGCGGCCGCCAGCCGACGGCTGGGCGCCCACTGTGACGACTTGAAGAAATCTTCATCTGTGGCGATGATGCTTGCCGGCCGCCGGTGAGGACGCGGCCGCACGCTCACCGAGCCGTACCCGAGGGAGGGACGCGGACCATGCCCGTCCCGCTGTACCAGGCCAAGGCGGAGTTCTTCCGCACCCTCGGCCATCCGGTCCGGATCCGGGTGCTGGAACTGCTCCAGGACGGGCCCCGGCCGGTGCGCGAGCTGCTGGCCGAGATCGAGGTCGAGCCCTCCAACCTCTCCCAGCAGCTCGCGGTGCTGCGCCGTACCCAACTGGTCGCCGCCACCCGCGAGGGCAACACCGTGGTGTACGCGCTCAGCACCCCGGACGTGGCCGAGCTGCTGCGGGCCGCGCGCCGGATCCTGACCGAGCTGATCACCGACCAGGGCGCGCTGCTCACCGAACTGCGCGAGCCCGGCGGCCGGCCGCACCGTTGAGCCCGCCGAGGCCCTCGGGCCGGTCGAGCGTGTCGAGCCCGTCGAGCCCGTCGAGCCCGTCGAGCCCGTTGAACCCTTCGAGCCCGTCGGGACCGTTGAACCCGCGCCCGACCCGGCCGGCCGACCCGAGGAGAACCCCCGCCATGAGCGAGAGCACGAGCGACGGCACGCGCGAGGAGAAGCGCCGACGCAAGGCCATGCTCATCCGGGCGGGCATCTACATCTTCGCCACGCACCTGTTCGCCGGCTTCGTGCTGCTGCTGTTCGCGCTCGGCGGCCGCAAGTAGGCACCTCCTGCGTCCTGCCCGGCCAAGACCGGCCGGGCAGGGCCTAGGGGCTCTCTTTCGGATCACGTCGGATCAGCGCGCGGCGTCGGAGTGCGTGCATCGCAAGGCGGAGGAGGGAGTCCATGCGGAGTATCGGCGACCGACGACAACGCGGCGAGGTGCGTGCTCCGGCGTCGCGCGCCCGGCGTGATCCGAAAGAGAGCCCCTACGTCCGAGGGCTGTCCGTCACGAGGTAGCGGTCGCTGGTGCTGGTCCAGGCCTGGACGCCCTCGATGAGCTCCCGGGTGCCGTCCAGGTACCAGCGCCCGGCCGGGTGGCGGTGGCGCAGGTCGCTGCGCAGCGCGTCGTTCTCCCGCCGCAGCCGGGCGACCCGGGAGCGGACGGCGCCGACGGCCCGGCTGCGGGTGCAGCCGCGGATCCGTTGCAGGGCGAGGACGGTGTTGAAGGCGGCCGCGCTCTGGCGTTCCTCCCGCTCCAGTGAGTACAGGTCGTTGATCAGCGTGGCGGCGTCGGCGGTGTTGGCACGCAGCCGGTGCAGTGCGGGCTCCGCGTGGAGGGCGGCGGGGGCGTCGGCGCCGTGGACCCGTTCCAGTATGTTCATGAACGGGTAGAGACAGCTGCCGTGGCGGCGCAGCCGCATGGTCTCGGGCAGGCCGAGGGCGGGGACGGTGCCGTGGGCGCGGTGTTCGGCCTCGGCGGGGAAGGTCTCCAGGCAGGCCTGCCACTCCCGGGCGGCCCGGGCGCGCCAGTTGGGGGACATGCCCTGCGCCTGGCGGCTCCACAGGTCGTGCCAGGCGCGGAGCACGTGGTCGCCGGAGCGCGGCGCCGGGCCCGCGCCGACCGGCGCGGAGGCGCCCGTCCGATCGGCCCCGGTGCGGTACAGGACGTCGATGAGCGGGTCGACGACGTCGCGGGCTTCGACGGGGCGGCGCCCGGGCGGACCGTCGAAGCGGTCGTCGAGGATGGTGAACCAGCCCAGCATGTCCACCAGCAGGTCGAGGTCGGCGCCGTGCGCGCGGGGGAAGGCGTGGCCGATCAACTCGTGCAGGGCGTAGGCCCCGTAGCGGGTCATCTCGGGCGGGGTGAGGAGGTTGCGGCCGACCACCCAGGCGGCGTGCCGGGCCGCGGCGGTGCGCAGTTCGCCGGACCGTTGCGGGAGTTGGGGCGCGGCGGGGGCCGGGGCGGGGACGCTCACCGGGCAGCGGGCCGCCGGCGGGGCCTCGACGGCCGCCCGGTCGTCCCGCGCCCGGTCGTCCCGCGCCCGGTCGTCCCGCGCCCGGTCGTCCCCCGTCCGGCCCTCTCCCACCCGGTCGTCCGGCGGGCTGTCCGGGCGGGGCACCCGGGTGCCGCGCGGGGTCAGCCGCACGCGCAGCCCGTGCGCCTGGACCGTCGTCCACACCACTTCCCGGGCCCGGGAGGTGGGGACGGCCACCGGCCGCCAGCGGCGCAGGATCGCGGCCGCCGCGACGGTCAGCTCGGCCCAGGCGAAGGCCTCCCCGATGCACTTGTGCTTGCCGGCCCCGAACGGGAGGAAGGAGTGCCGCCCGGCCCCGCCGGACTGCCAGCGCTCCGGGCGGAAGCGCAGCGGGTCCGGGTAGCGGTCCGGGTCGCGGTGCAGTGCGGTGAGGCTGTAGAGCAGTTCGGTGCCGGCCGGGATCCGGTACGGGCCGAGGTCCACCGGCACCTGGGCGGTGCGCATCAGGAAGGCGTTGGGCGCGTGCAGCCGCACCACCTCCTGGGTGACGCTGCGGGTGTAGGTGAGCCTGGCCAGCGCCTCGGGGGTGGGGGCGGCTCCGGCGGGCAGGTGCTCGTCGAGTTCGGCGAGCACCCGGGCCTCCACCTCGGGGTGGCGCAGGAGTTCGTCGAGGAGCCAGGTCAGCGTGGTGGAGACGGTCTCGGTGCCCGCGCCGAACATGGTGATCGCCTCGGACCGGACGTCCGCCTCGGTGAGCGGCCGGCCGGTGCCCGGGTCGGTGGCGGCGCGCAGCAGGGCGGGCAGGGTGCCGCCCCGCTCGGCGGATCGGGTGCCCGTCGGCCTGACGGCCTGGTCGACGACCTGGTTGAGCACCCGGACGGCGGCGTCGAAGCGCCGGTTGACCGCCAGCGGCAGCCGGGCGAGCGCCGGGTGCGGGTAGAGGGACTGGACGATCTGGCCCTTCACCAGGTCCGGCAGGGCCTGGTGGAAGGCCAGGGTGGCATCCTCGCTCAGCCGGGCGTCGAACAGCGAGCGGGTGACGATCTCCAGCGCGAGGTGGTTCATCTCCTTGGCCACGTCGAGGACTTGCCCGGGGTGCCAGCGCCTGGCCCGCTCCTCGGTGACCTGGTGCATCACGGCGACGTACTCGGCCATCCGGTCCGGCCCGAAGGCGGGTTGGATGATCCGGCGGCGGTCGCGGTGGGCCTGGCCCTCGGACATCAGCAGGCCGTCGCCGAACGCCGTCTTGAGGGTGTCCTGGACGGCGCCGCGCGGGCAGTCGTAGGCGAGGGCGACGAGCAGGGTGTGGACGAGCGGGGCGTCGGTGACCACGCAGACGGTGCGCGGCCCGAGCCGGATCCGGACGACGCCGCCGTGCCGGGAGAGCGAGCCGAGGAAGCCGAGCGGGTCGCGCAGCAGGGCGGCCGCGTGGCCGAGGCCGGGGACGGCGCCGGGGGCGAGCGGGGGGACGGCCGAGCGGGTGGTACGGGGTGCGGTGGGTGCGGTTCTCGGGGGGAGGTCCCGTTGCCGCGTCTCGGTCAGCAGGGTCATGTCAGTACCTCTCATCAGAGGAGCCGGTGCGGACGGTACCGGGGGCCCCGACGGGCCGGCCGGGAGGTGGGGGGCCGGCTCGCGCGGATCCGCGCGTGCCCCGGCTGGAGGGGCGCACGTCATGGCAAACGCGCCGGTTCGACGGGCGTTGCGCCGAACGCGGGTGGATCACTCCAACGGTCGATCATCCGCAGTGGCCCCGACTGCCCCGGAACGCGGTGCTGACCTGCGGCGAAGGCCCCACCGGAAAGATCCGGGCCGGTCCCCTCGCGCAGGGTCTTTGGACCCTCGCCGCCCGGCCGCCCGAGGGCCAGCATGGTCCGGGAGAAGGAGGACCCTGATGACCAGTCTGCGCCACCGGCCCGCCCTCGACGTCCGGGTGGAGATCCGCGGCGAGCTGCCGCGTGAGAACGCCGAGTACGCCCGGGCGCAGGCACTGGAGACGGCCGCCGGGCTCGGCCCCGGAACCCGCGCGCTGCGCATCCGGCTCACCCGCGTGCGCGACCGGGCCATGACCCGGCCCGCCCTCGCGCAGGCCCACGTCGACCTGGCCGGCGCCGGTCCGGTCCGGGTGCAACTCGCCGCCGCCAGCGCCCGCGAGGCCGTCGACGTCGCCCTGGGCACCCTCGCCGGCCGGGCCGCCCGGCTGCGCGAGCAGGGCGACATCGGATTCGCCGCCGCCCACGAGAGCGCCTACCGCCCGCAGTACGCCGCCCGCCCGCTCGCCGAACGGCGGATCGCCCGGCGCAAGGAGGTCGTCCTCGCCCGCCGCACCCCCGAGCAGGCCACCCGCGAACTGCTCGCGCTGGACCGGCCGTTCCACCTCTTCGCGGACGCCGTGACCGGCCGGGACGCGCTGGTCCACCGCTGCCCGCTCAGCGGCGCGCCCGGGGCGGGCCGGTCCACGGGCGCCGACCCGGCGGACCCGCTCGACCTCACCGAGGCGGCCCGGCGGCTCTGGCTGACCGGCGGCCCGTTCGTCTGCTACGCCGACCCCGGCGACGGCCGTGCCCGGGTGCTCTACCGCCGCTACGACGGCCACTACGGCCTGATAACGCCGGTAGCGGAGCCTCGTTGACGGGCAGGAGAACCACCGGGGCGGGCCCACCGGCCCCGATGGCCACGACCGCCACGACCGCCACGACTTCCACGACAGGGGAACCGGGACCATGGACTGCGACGAGGTCATGCTGACCGTCCGGATCACCGCCGCCGAACGCGCGCTGCTGCGGGCCCTCGCCCGCGGCCACGGCGGGGACGTCTCCGAGGTGGTGGTCGACGGCCTGCTGGAGGTCATCCCCGCGCTGCACGACGACGCCTCCGCGCTGCAACTGCGGCGCGTCCTGGCCCGGCCCGCCCCCTGCGCCCTGACCCTCTGGCTGCCCGCCCCGATCGCGGACCTGCTGCCGCTGCTGGGCGAGCGGATCGCGCGGACCGGCGGCCCGTCGAGCGGACCGGCCAGCGCCGCGCTGTCCGCCGCGCTGCGCCTGTGGCTCGCCGGGGACCGGGCGGGGCTGGCCGCCGGGCTGGCCCGGCTGCACGGCGGCTGCGCCGGCGGGCGGGCGGCGGCGCAGGCGGCCCCGGTGCGGGTGGCGGCCTGACCGGTTCCGGTGGCCGGTCGGCGGCCTGGCCGGTTGTTGACGGTGCGTCAGTCATCGGCTCCAGCTGGCATGTCCTGGGCGGGAATTGGCCAGTTCAGGACTCTGGTCAGGGCCCCGTGACACGCCCTAGCATTCCCGTCACGGCCGTCTGAGCCCAGGCCCCGGGACTCCGGCCGGGTGGCCGCCACCACCCCGTTGCCGGGGAGCGCACACCCCCCGAGCGCGCTTCCCGGCACCGTCACGTCCGGGGCTGTCCCCGGGGCTCTCGGCCCGCTCTCGGCCCGCCCCCGACCTTCCCCCCGGTGTCGTCCGCTCCGCGCGACCCGGCCCGCCGTGTGCGAGCGGCCGAATTCCGCAAGAGGTTTTCGTTATTCCCGTGCGGCCCACCGCTCTCCTGAGTGCCGGAAGGTGCGGGCCCCCGCTCGGCAGGGCGCCCGCACCTCGCACGAGGAGGGGAAACGCGATGGGACGCCGGAGCGCGGAGCCGCGCCCCCCGTAGCGGCAACTCGCCTCCGGCGTCGGCCGGTTCACTTCACGGCGGGTGGCGGCGCGCTGGTGCTCGGGCTCGACGGCCGCTGGTACTACGGTGGTCGGTTAGGGCGTGTCTTGTGGATCAGGTCGGATCAGCGCGCGGCGTCTGGGTGCGTGCATCGTAAGGCGGAGGAGGGAGTCCATGCGGAGCATCGGCGACCGA